>NZ_VWWK01000010.1:0-90792 GCF_011753035.1 Burkholderia sp. Ax-1720
CGGCAAGCCGGCCGCGGGCGCCAGGAAACGCTCGCCGACCGCGGCCGCCTGGGCCAGCCGCAGCTTCAGCTCGCGCACGTCGCGGCAGCCCACCGCCTTGGCGAAGCGCGTCACGGTGGCGACGCTGACCTCGGCCTGCGCGGCGATCTCGCCGATGCTGGCATGGGCGGCCGCGGCCAGGTCGTCGAGGATCCGCGAGGCCACCTTGCGTTCGGCATCGCGCAGCGCCGGCGCGCATTCGGCGATGCGCGACACGATGTCGAAGCCGAGCTGGGCGGTGGCGGGCACCGGCTGGCCCGCCGCGTCGAGCGGCTCGGCGGGGGAAGCGAGATCGGAGGCGGCGGGATTCATCGGATCAATCGTGGGGACGGCTCGTGTTAATAAATAACATCACCGGGCGGATGCTACTTTCTGTACTATCCTGCCGTCAACTTCGCTACAAACACGACGAGACGATGGAGCATCCCACGATGAAAGTTACAAACTATCAGGAGGCGGCGATCGAGCCGAGCGGCAAGGGACTCGGCCGGGTGCCGAGCGCGAGCGTGCCCTTGTCGGACGCGGGCCGCCTGGACTGGAACCTGCTCGACGAGGACGTCAGCCTGCCCGCGGCGGTGCTGTATGCCGACCGGGTCGAGCACAACCTCAAGTGGATGCAGGCCTTCGTCGCCGAATACGGCGTGCAGCTCGCGCCGCACGGCAAGACCACCATGGCGCCGCAGTTGTTCCGCCGCCAGATCGAGACCGGCGCCTGGGGCATCACGCTGGCCACCGCGCACCAGACCCGCGCCGCCTACCAGGGCGGGATCCGCCGCGTGCTGCTGGCCAACCAGCTGGTCGGCAAGCACAACATGGCGATCGTCGCCGAGCTGCTGTCCGATCCCGAATTCGAATTCTTCTGCCTGGTCGACTCGGCCGACAACGTCGAGCAGCTCGGCCGCTTCTTCGCCGCCGCCGGGCGCACGCTGCAGGTGCTGCTCGAGCTCGGCGTGCCGGGCGGGCGCACCGGCGTGCGCGATGCCGCGCAGCGCGCCGCCGTGCTGGAGGCCATCGCGCGCCACGCGGACGTGATCAGGCTGGCCGGCATCGAGGTCTACGAAGGGGTGCTGAAGGAAGAGGGCGAGGTGCGCGCCTTCCTCAAGGACACGGTCGCGCTGGCGCGCCAGTTCGCCGCCGAGGGCCGCTTCTCGCGCACGCCGGCAATTTTGTCGGGCGCCGGCTCGGCCTGGTACGACGTGGTCGCCGACGAGTTCTCGCAGGCGCGCGCCGAGGGCGTGATCGAGGTGGTGTTGCGCCCCGGCTGCTACCTGACGCACGACGTCGGCATCTATCGCAAGGCGCAGAACGACATCCTCGCGCGCAACCCGGTCGCCAAGCGCATGGGCGAGGCGCTCAAGCCGGCGCTGCAGCTGTGGGCCTACGTGCAGTCGATCCCCGAGCCGGATCGCGCGATCGTCGCGCTCGGCAAGCGCGACGCGGCCTTCGACGCCGGCTACCCGGAACCCGCCCGGCATTTCCGCCCGGGCAGCGCGGCCGCGCCGCGCACGGTGACGCCGGCCGACGGCTGGGAGGTGACCGGCATGATGGACCAGCACGCCTACCTGAAGATCGCGCCGGGCGCGGACGTGAAGGTCGGCGACATGGTCGCCTTCGACATCTCGCATCCCTGCCTGACCTTCGACAAGTGGCGGCAGATCCTGGTGGTGGATGGCGACTACCGCGTCACCGAGGTGATCGAGACGTACTTCTGAGGCCGGCGCCCGCCGGAGCTTCCCGGCGGCGGCCCGGCGCCTTCGTGTCGCGAGGCTTCGCGGCATGAAGCGGGCCGCCCGCCGCCGTGCATGCGCCCTCGCCCGCGCCGCGCAGCCGCCCGTCACGACGCGGAACCGGCGCGAGGCGTACACTGCCCGCTCCCGTCTTCAACCCGCGGAGCAGATGATGGCAGCCAAGCAGATCCTCTTCCTGACCGGCGATTTCGCCGAAGACTACGAGACCATGGTGCCGTTCCAGGCACTGCAGGCGGTGGGCCACACCGTGCATGCGGTCTGCCCCGGCAAGCGCGCCGGCGACAAGATCAAGACGGCGATCCACGATTTCGAGGGCGACCAGACCTACACCGAGAAGCCCGGCCACCTGTTCGCGCTGAACGCGAGCTTCGACGAGGTCGACGTGGCGCGCTACGACGCGATCGCGATCGCCGGCGGACGCGCGCCGGAATACCTGCGTCTCGATCCCAAGGTGATCGCGCTGGTGCGCGCCTTCGTCGAGGCCGGCAAGCCGGTCGCGGCGATCTGCCATGCCGCGCAGTTGCTGGCCGCCGCCGACGTGATCCGCGGCAAGAAGATCTCGGCCTACCCGGCCTGCGCGCCCGAGGTCAGGCTGGCCGGCGGCGAATACGCCGATATCCCGGTCGACGCGGCCGTCACCGACGCGCCCTTCGTCACCGCGCCGGCCTGGCCCGCGCATCCGGCCTGGCTCGCGCAGTTCCTGGCCCTGCTCGGCACTCGCATCGAGCTGTAAACGCCAAGGCGGCGGCGCGCCTCGCGGCGCCCGCCGCCCCTTTCTCCCATCGCCATTCCGCCGCCCGCCCGGGCGGCTCGCGCTCAGGCCGCCGAACGGTTTCGGTCGATCCCGGCCGGCTCCTCGGCCGGCGCCGCGCCGACCTCGGCGATGCGCGCCTCCAGCAGCGCGAGCGCGCCCGACAGCGCATTGAGCGCCTCGTCGGGCAGCGCCGACATGGTCTCGTCGAGAAACGCGGTACGCCGCGGCATGCAGGCGTCGAAGGCCGCGCGGCCCTCGCCCGTCAGCGTCACGTTGGTGACGCGGTTGTCGCGCGGATCGGGCGCGCGCGCGATCCAGCCGAGCGCCTCCATCGATTTCAACTGCCGCGTCAGCGCGCCCGGATCGGTGCGCACCAGCTCGACCAGCCGCTTCTGCGAGGCGGTGCCGTTCTCATTGTGGAGCGCGAGCAGGATCCGCCAGCGCGGCATCGGCTGGCCCACATGCGACTCGAAGGCGGAAAGGAACGCGCGATAGGTGCGCCCGAATTGTTGAAGGATCGCGACGCGGTCTTGTGCTTCCATGATTCAGAACGACGATGACAATGAAACCCCGGGTCGGAACCCGGGCTGAAGCCCGGCTTGCGGGCCGGCCGCGCCGCTCATTCGGCGACCACGGCGGGCTCGATCTTGCTGCGCAGGCGGATCGGCGGCACGCGCCGGCTCTGCCAGACCGCGATCACCGCCACCAGCGCGCCGATCGCGATGCCGAGATGGATCGCGCCGACCAGCGAGGCGCGCGCCGCCTCCAGCAACTGCGCGCCGGGATGGCCCTGCTGGGTGAGCTCGGCCACCACGCGCGCCTGCGCCTCGCGGTCGATCAGGATCTGCGGATCGGACAGGCGCGCGAACCACTGCAGCGCGCGATCGCCGCCCAGCGCCTCGCGCACGCCGCCGGCGTACATCTGGTTGACCAGGGTGCCGGTCAGCGCCGTGCCGATCATACCGCCAACCATGCGCAGCGACTGCAGCAGCGCGGTGGCGATGCCCAGGTGCTCGCGGCCGGCGGTCTGCTGGGCGAACACGGTCAGGTTCGGCAGCACGAAGCCCAGGCCGATGCCGCCGGCCACCATCACCGCCAGCAGCACCGCCTGGGGCGTGCCGTGCGAGGACAGCGCGATGCCCGCGCAGGCCAGCGCCAGCAGCGCGAAGCCGGTCGGCAGCATCGCGTTCGGGCTGGGGATGCGCGTCACGATGCGCCCGTTCAGGATGCTGCCGATAGTGATGAACACCACCAGCGGCGTGATCACCACGCCGGCCGCCTTGGGCGACATGCCGAAGCCGCCCTGGAACAGCAGCGGCGCGAAGAACAGCAGCGAGAACATCGAGAAGCCGGCCAGGACCGCCAGCGAGAACAGCATCGCGAGCGACCGGTTGGCGAACATGTCGGTGGGCAGCAGCGCATGCGGGATGCGCTTTTCCCAGCGCCACAGCGCCAGGCCCGCGAGCACCGCGATCAACAGCAGCAGCGCCGGCCAGCCCAGCAGCCCGCGCTTGGGCAGCCATTCGACGAACAACTGCAGCGCGCCGAGCGCCACCGCGATCAGCAGCGCGCCGGGCCAGTCCAGGCGCATCTTGCCCTCGTGCTTGGCATGGCGCAGGTGCGGCAGGTAGCGGATCACGAAGAACAGCGAGAGCAGCCCGCACGGCAGGTTCACGTAGAACACCGAGCGCCAGCCCCAGAACTGCGTGAGGAAGCCGCCCAGCGAGGGGCCGATCGCGTTGGCGATGCCGAAGGCGGTGCTCATCAGCACCTGCCAGCGCAGGCGCACCACCGAATCGGGGAACAGGTCGGGCACGCAGGCGAAGGCGGTGCCCACCAGCATCCCGCCGCCGATGCCCTGCAGCACCCGCGCGGCCACCAGGAAGCTCATGCTGCCCGCCATCCCGCACAGCGCCGAGGCGGCCGTGAACACCACGATCGAGGCGATCACGAAGGGCTTGCGGCCGTAATAGTCGCCCAGCCGGCCGAAGATCGGCACGGTGATCACCGAGGTCAACAGGTAGGAGGTCGCGACCCAGGCGTAGAGATCGAAGCCGCGCAGCTCGGCCACGATGGTCGGCAAGGCGGTGCCGACCACGGTCTGGTCGAAGGCGACCAGCATCGTGACGAAGGAAATGCCCAGCATTGCCAACAGGGATTCACGAAACGGCAGGACTTGCCCACTCGAATGGTGGGCTCGGGTATGGACGGCCATCTTTTGATCGCGCAACGTTTGACGAGTCAACGATTGCGAGATAGTAGCATGCACGGGTAGGCTACGCCGATGGCGTCTTGCCTGACCTGCTTCATGGGAGAGATATGGAACCCATTTCAGGCGCCGTCGGCGCCACCCTGTCGCCCGAGGACCTGGACACCTTGCGGCGCGCCAAGCTGGCGCTCGAAAGCCCGTCCCTGACGATGAAGCTGACCAGCGTGGTGGGCGCGCCGATCGAGAAGATGATCGCCAGGCTGCCCGGCTTCGCCACCGACAAGATCAACGACGCCACCGAGATCGCGCTGCGCAAGTGCCTGCACCTGGCGCTGCGCACGCTCGGCAAGTCCGGCGGCGTGGCCAGCGCGGGCGAGACGCCCGACAAGCCCAGCAATTTCCTGCACAAGCTCGCGGTGGCCACCACCGGCGCGGCGGGCGGCGCCTTCGGCCTGTTCGCGCTGCCGGTCGAGCTGCCGGTCACCACCACCCTGATGTTCCGCTCGATCTGCGATATCGCGCGCAGCGAGGGCGAGGACCTGTCCTCGATCGACGCCCAGCTGCAATGCCTGGCCGTGCTCGGCATGGGCGGCGGGTTCGCCAACGCGGGCAGGCAATCGGGCGACGGCGAGGCGGAGCGCGATGCCGATTTCGGCTACTTCGTGCTGCGCGGCGCGCTCGCGCAGGCGGTATCGAAGGCTTCGTCCGAGATCGCCTCGAAGGGTTTCGCCACGCATGGCTCGGCGGCCCTGTTGCGGCTGGTGCAGTCGATCGCCTCGCGCTTCTCGGCGCAGGTGACCGAGCAGATCGCCGCCAAGTCGATCCCGGCGCTCGGCGCGGTGCTCGGCGCCACCGTCAACACGCTGTTCATCGACCACTTCCAGCAGGCCGCGCACGGCCACTTCGTGGTGCGCCGGCTCGAACGCAAATACGGTACGGCGCCCGTCGAGGCCGCCTATCAGGCGATCGCCACCTGAGCCTCGCGCGGCGGCGCCGCCGCGCCCCGCACGAAGGCCGCGGCATCGTCCAGCGCGCGGCGCGCCTCGGGCATGAAGGGCACCGCCATCTGCCAGACGTGCGGCATGCGCGGCCAGACCTGCAGGTCCACCTCGACGCCGGCCGCGCGGGCCCGCTCGGCGAAGCGACGCGAATCGTCGAGCAGCACCTCGGTGCTGCCGGCCTGGATCAGCAGCGGCGGCAGGCCCGCCGGATCGGCATAGAGCGGCGATACATAGGGATCGGTCGGGCTCGCGTCGCCGATGTAGAGGCGCGCGGCGCGACCCAGCGCGGCGCCGGCGAACATCGGGTCGGCGCCGTCGTTGCTGCGCAGCGTCTCGCCGGTGGCGGCCAGGTCGGTCCAGGGGGAGAACAGCACCGCCCCGGCCGGCAGCGGCGCGCCGCGATCGCGCAAAGCCACCAGCAGCGCCAGCGCCAGGCCGCCGCCCGCCGAATCGCCGCCGAGCACGATCGTGGCCGGATCGACACCGGCCTCGAGCAGCGCGCCGTAGGCGGCCAGCGCATCCTCGTGCGCGGCCGGGAACGGCGCCTCGGGCGCCAGCCGGTAATCGACCGAGAACGAGCGCGCGCCGGCCTTCGCGGTCAGCGCGAAGACCAGGGGACGATGCGTGGTGGGAGAGCAGAAGTAATAACCGCCGCCGTGGAAGTACAGCAGGGTCGGCGCGGCGCGCCCGTTCACGGGCTCCAGCCATTCGCCGCGCGGCGCGTCGGCCGCGCCGTAGCATTCGCGCAGTTGCCAGCCGGCCGGCACGCGCGTCTGGAAAGGGCGCCGGCGCTCGGCCAGCGCGCGCGTGCCCGGCACGTCGATCACGGGCGACAGCGTCTTGGGCCGCACCTGTCGGCGCAGCAACCAGCAAGCCAGTTCGGACTGCCAGCTCATCGAACCTCCTTGGGCAGGGAATCGGCCGTGCGCGGGAACGGCGCCTGCGCCGCGCCCGCGCGACGCGCGTTCAGCTGGCGGGCTCGACCTGCCCGCGAATCTCGCCGGACGGGTGCTCCTTGGTATGGACGTTGAAGTACCACTTGCCCGCCATCAGCTCGGTGACCTGCTGGTCGTTGAGCACCGCCGAGCCCTTGATCGGGCTCTCCAGCGCATCCTTGGCGATCGGCACCTGCACGCCGGCGTTCTGGCCGACGGGAGCCGGGCCGTGGAAGTGCGCGGCGGTCGCCGGGCCGGTCAGGCCGCTGTAGCTGACGGTCCACACCAGCGTATGGGTCGCCGTGTCGAAGCTCGCGTCGAGCTTGCCCGAGCCCTTGGTGGCCGTCGGCGGCACCTCGCTGGAGGGCTGCAGGTTGGCCGTCAGCTTCGCCGTCTCGGCATGCGCGGCCACCGCCACGAAGGCGCCGAGCAGCACGCCGGTGTTCAGGATACGCAGGATTCGCATGGGATCTCCTTGTCCGTTTTGGAGCGCGCCGGCAACGGCCGCGAAGCGGCCGGCCGGTCCTCGCTGATGCGATGGTAGACCATCGACCGCCGCCGTGCGCATCGCGCACCGCGAACCGGCCCGGACGGCGGCCCGCCGGCCCCGATCGTCATCGCTCGCCCTACATCCGTTGCATTACATCCGTTTACGCCCGTCATGCGACGCGAGCGCGCGCCGATCCTGGCAAACGCAGGCGGGGCCGCGCGCGGGCGCGGCTCGACGGCTTCCGGCGCCGCCCCGCGTTTCTTACCGTCGTAATCCCCGGTCGCCAAACTGCGACGCCGCTTCACGCCAGCATTTTTACAAAAGCGCCACAATGGCCGCCCGATCGACAAACCCAGGAACAATCCCGTGCCGGTCCGCTCGCCCCTCCCCGCCTTTCCTGTTCCACGGCTGCCACGCGCGACCCTGATCGCGTCCCTGCTCGGCGCGGCAGCCCTCCACACCACGCCGGCCCAGGCACAGGAATTCGCCCTGTTCGCCGGCCCGCTCTACGGCGCCGGCACGCACACCACCGCCTGGGCGCTCGACTACCGCGAGAGCCTCGGCAAGTACGCCGCCGCCAGCTTCACCTGGTACAACGAAGGCCACCTGCCGGGCCATCACCGCGACGGCCAGTCCGTGCAGTTCTGGGGGCAACTGCCGCTCGCCCAGCGCCGCTTCGTGCTGTCCGCGGGCGTGGGCCCCTATCGCTACTTCGATACCGAGGCCGCCGCCGAAGGGCGCGGTTATTCGAACACCCACGGCTGGGGCGTGCTGATGAGCATCCGCGCGGCCTACTACACCTCGCATCGCTGGGTCACGCAGCTGCAGCTCAACCGCGTCCACACCTTCAGCGGCCCCGATACCACCTCGGTGATGTTCGGCATCGGCTACCAGCTCGACGCGCCCGACGCGCCGGGCCCGCGCGACTACGCGGCGGGCCGGCTCGACCGCGTGACCCACAACGAGATCACCGGGATGGTCGGCGAGACCATCCTGAACAGCCGCAGCTCGCCCTCCTCGCTGGGCGCGAGCCTCGAATACCGGCGCGGGCTGATGAAGTACCTCGACTGGACCGCGACCTATCTCTACGAGGGCTCGAAGCGCGCCACGCGCCGCAACGGCGTGGCCTCCGAACTGTGGGCCACGCGCGCCTTCTTCGACGACAAGCTCACGCTCAGCGCGGGCGCCGGGATGTACATCGCCGTCGACCAGCGCAACATCCGCGGCAACGACATCGGCGACGGCCGCCTGTCGGGCATCGTGTCGATCTCGGCGAGCTACCGGCTCAGCGAGCGCTGGCTCACGCGCGTGACCTGGAACCGCGTGGTGACCCGCTACGACCGCGATACCGACGTGATCCAGGCCGGCCTCGGCTACCGGTTCTGAGCGGGCCGCCCCGCATCGCGCGGAGGGCCGCCGCGGTGCGCGACCCATTTCGGCGGCGTTGCGGGACGCCGCCGCGCATGAGACGATCCCCGCCCATGACACCGACCTTCCTCCAGCATGCGCAGGCGCTCGCGCGTGACTCGTACTACGAAGCAACGGCCACCCGCCCGGCCGCCGACGATCCCGTCCTCGACGGCCCGCTCGAGGTCGACGTCTGCGTGATCGGCGCGGGCTTCTCGGGCCTGTCGGTCGCGCTCGACTGCCGCGCGGCCGGCATGAGCGTGGCCGTGCTCGATGCCTACCGCCCCGGCTGGGGCGCCTCCGGCCGCAACGGCGGCCAGGTGATCGGCGGTTTCGCCAAGGACGGCGAGATCGAGCGGCAGCTCGGCAGCGACGGCGCGCGCGCGGCCTGGCAGCTTTCGCTGGCCGGCGTCGAGCTGATCGCCGAGCGCATCGCGCGCCACGGCATCGATTGCGATTTCACGCGCGGCTACCTGACGGTCGCCACCAAGCCGCGCCGCGTGCCGGAGCTGCGCGAATGGATGGACGCCGCGACCCAGCGCTGGGGCCATCCCTCGCTGAGCTGGCTCGATACCGACGCGATCCGCGCGCGCATCGGCTCGCGGCTCTACCTGGCCGGCGTCCACGATCCGCTCTCGGGCCACCTGCATCCGCTCAAGTACTGCCTCGGCCTGGCCGAGGCCGCGCGCCGCGAGGGCGCGCTGCTGTTCGCGCATTCGATGGTCACCGGCGTGGTTCGCGGCGAGCGCCCGCTGGTGCGCACGCGCGGCGGCGAGGTGCGCTGCCGCCACGTCGTGTCCTGCGTCAACGCCGGCCCCGGCGGCTTCCTGCCCGAGCCGATCGAGGCCCGCATCGGCCCGGTGCCCTCCTACATCATCGCCACCGAGCCGCTCGGCGCCGAGCGCGCCGCCGCGCTGATCCCGGGCCGCGAGGCGATCTGCGACAACAATGTCTTTCTGGACTACTACCGGCTCTCGGCCGACCACCGGATGCTGTTCGGCGGGCGCGCGAGCTCGGCGGGCGCGGCGCCGGCCGAACTGACGGCCGCCATCCGCACGCGCATGATCGAGGTGTTCCCGCAACTGGCCGACGCGCGCATCGAGCACGCCTGGGGCGGGTTCGTCGACGTCACGCGCAATCGCGCGCCCGACTTCGGCGCGCTCGATCCCAACTACTTCTACCTGCAGGGCTACAGCGGCCACGGCGTGGCGCTGACCGGCATCGCCGGGCGCGCGGTGGCGCGGGCGATCGCCGGCGAGCGCGACAGCTTCGAGCTGTTCGCGCGGCTGCGGCACCGGCGCTTCCCCGGCGGCCCGGCCTGGCGCCAGCCCGCGCTCGAGCTCGGCATGCTCTACCACCAGTTGCTCGAACGCTTCTGAACGCCCGCCGGGCCCTCGCTCAGAGCGTGCCCATCCCGCCGTCGGCGATGATCTCGCTGCCGACGATGAAGGCCGATTCGCTGGCCGCCAGGTGCAGCACCGTCGAGGCGATCTCGGCCGGCTCGCCGAAACGGCCGAGCGGCACCTGGGCGCGGATCTGCTCGGACGCCGCCGCGAGGCCCGCCGCGTCGAAGCCGAACTTGTCGTAGAGCGGCGTGGTCACCGGGCCCGGGCTCACCACGTTGACGCGCACGCCGCGCGGCAGCAGCTCGGCCGACAGCGTCTTCACCAGCGAGATCAGCGCCGCCTTGCTGGCCGCGTAGATCGACGAGGTCGGCATGCCGATATGCGCGTTGATCGAGCCGTTCAGCACGATCGAGGCGCCGCGGTTCAAGAGCGGCAGCAGCGCCTGGATCTGGAAGTAGGCGCCCTTCACGTTGCTGTCGAAGGTCAGGTCCCAGAGCGCCTCGTCGGCGTCCTCGAAGGGCACCAGCTTCGCCACCCCCGCATTGACGAACACCGCGTCGAGCCGCAGCCCCGCCGCGGCGATCGCCTCGGCCAGCTCCCGCGCGGCGGCCGCCGTGCCGGTGGTGTTGCGGATCGCCAGCGCGTCGGCGCCGAGCGAGGCGCGGGCGCTGTCGAGTGTGGCCGCGTCGCGGCCGGTGATGATCACGCGCGCGCCCTCGGCCACGAAAGCCTGGGCGGCCGCCAGGCCGATGCCGCTGTTGCCGCCCGTGACGAGGACGGTCTTGCCGGTGAAACGGTTCATGTCGGTGCTCCTTGGAGAGAAGAAGTCGTTCGACTTCGGTGCAGCCATGATGGACGCCTCAACTTGCCTTGCCGTACCATTCCGTCGATGAACACGTTCGAAGGAGTCGAACATGTTGTCCGAGGATGAACTGGCCCTGCTCGACGCGATCCGCGAGACCGGCAGCCTGACGCGCGCCGCCGCCCGCCTGGGCAAGGCGCCGTCGACAGTCTCCCACGCGGCGCGGCAGCTCGAGGCGCGCTTCGACGCGCTGCTGTTCGACCGGCGCCGCTACCGGCTGCAGCTCACCCCGGCCGGCAAGCTGCTGGCCGAGGACGCGGCGCGGCTGATGCAGGACGTGGCGCGGCTCGCCCGGCGCGTGCGCCAGGTCGCCAGCGGCTGGGAGGACCGGCTGTGGATCGTGACCGACGAGGTGATCGAGTTCGCCCTGCTGGCGCCGCTGATCCGCGATTTCGACGGGCTCGATTCGGGCGTGGCGCTGCGCATCACGCACGAGGTGCTGGGGGGCACCTGGGAAGCGCTGCGCGACGGCCGCGCCGACCTGATCGTCGGCGCCACCAACGAGCCGCCGGCGATGGCGAACCTGCGCTGGCTCGAACTGGGGGCGATGGACTGGGTGTTCGCCGTCTCGCCGCGGCACCCGCTCGCCGGCGAGCCGGAGCCGCTCACGCGCGAGGCGATCGCCCGACATCGCGCCGTGGTGGTGGCCGATTCCTCGCGCGCCACGGCCGGCCGCGCCTATGGCGTACTCGGCGGCCAGCCTTCGCTGGCCCTGCCCACCATGCAGGCGAAGATCGTCGCGCAGCGCGAGGCGCTCGGCGTGGGCTGGCTGCCGCGCGAGCGGATCGCCTCGTTGCTCGCCAGCGGCGCGCTGCTCGAGAAGCGCACCGCCGATCCGCGCGAGCCGAACCTGCTCTACGCGGCCTGGCGCGGCGATCGCGAGGGCCGCGCCCTGCAATGGTGGATCGAGAAACTGAAGGCGCCGCGCCTGGCGCGGCGGCTGGTGCGCGGCACCGATGCCTTCGCATGACGGTGCCGGCGAACGGGAAGAAAACCGGAAGGACAACGACGACGCGGCCCGCCGTCCCTCGAGGACGGCGGGCCGCTCGCGCGTTCAGTGCGCGCCGCCCGCGTCGGCCGGCGCGTTCGAACGTGCCGGCTTGGTGATCCAGATCAGCGGGATGATCGCGATGAAGATCAGCGCCGAGATGTAGAACACGTCGTTGAGCCCCATCACCGCGGCCTGCCCGTCGACCGACAGGTTGAACAGCGCATGCGCCGTATCGCGCCCGACGTGCAGCAGCGATTGCGTCGAATCGATCGACTGGCTGAAGTCGGGATTGGTCGCGTTGGCCTGCTCGGTCAGCCGCTCGTGGTGCAGCACCGTGCGGTTGTTCCAGGCATTGCCGATCACCGAGGTGCCCACCGCGCCGCAGAAGGTCCGCCCGAAGTTCGAGAGCCCCGCGGCGGCCGGGATCTTCTCGGGCGGCAGGCCCGAGAGGATGATCGCGGTCAGCGGCACGAAGAACATCGCCATCGGGATGCCCTGCAGCAGGGTCGGCAGCACCAGGTCCCAGTTCGACACGTCGGTGTAGAAGCGGGTGCGCATGAAGAACACCGCCGCGAAGCTGATGAAGGCCAGGGTGGCGATATAGCGGGCATCGGTGCGCGGCAGGATGCGCGCCATCAGCGGCGTGAGCAGGATCGCGAACACCCCGAGCGGCGCGGTGGTCAGCCCCGAATCGACGGCGCGATAGCCGAGATACTCCTGCATCCACTGCGGCAGCAGCACCAGGGTGCCGAAGAACATGCCGTAGGCCACCGACAGCGCGATCGTGCCGCCCGCGAAATTGCGCTGCTTGAACAGGCGGATGTCGACCACCGGGTTCTTCTCGGTCAGCTCCCAGATCACGAAGAAGGCGAAGCCGACCGCCGCGACGATCGCCAGCGCGATGATGAAGGGCGAATTGAACCAGTCGAGATCCTTGCCCTTGTCGAGCATCACCTGCAGCGAGGCCACCCAGACGATCAGCAGCATCAGCCCGACCGTGTCGATCGGCAGGCGCCGCGTCTGCGATTCGCGCTCGCGGAAGATCGACCAGGTCACCGCGGCCGCGAAGATGCCGACCGGGATGTTGATGTAGAAGATCCAGGACCAGTTGTAGTCGTAGGTGATCCAGCCGCCCAGCGAGGGGCCGGCGATCGGCCCGACCAGGGTCGTCATCGACCACAGCGCGAGCGCGGTCGATGACTTCTGCTTGGGCCAGGCGCCCAGCAGCAGCGCCTGCGAGAGCGGTGCGAGCGGGCCGGCGACGGCTCCCTGCAGGATCCGCGCGGCCAGCAGGGTCGGCAGGGTCGGCGCGATCCCGCACAGCCAGGAGGCCAGCACGAACAGCAGGATCGCGGTGACGAACAGGCGTACCTGGCCGAAGCGCTGGGTGAGCCAGCCGGTGAGCGGGATCGACACGGCATTGGCCGCCGCGAAGATCGTGATCACCCAGGTGCCCTCGTCGACCGAGACGCCGAGTTCGCCCGAGATGGTCGGGATCGCCACGTTCGCGATCGACGAGTCGAGCACGTTCATGAACATCGCGAGCGACACGGCGACCGTGCCGAGCGCGAGCTTGGCGCCCGAAAGCGGGCGCGGAAGGGTGGAGGAATCCATGGCCATGATCCGATGGAAGGCGCGGACGCCGCCTCAGGCGCGCGGCGCCGTGGCGGGACGCGATGCCTGGGCCGCGCGCGACGGGCCGCCGGCCGCGTTCTGCTCGATGATGCGCGCGATCTCCGCGTCGGCCTCGTCGCCGTACCTGGCGAACACGTCGGTCTGGTAGACGCTGTTCTGCACGCTGCCGAGCTGGCTGCCGCTCTCGTCCTTGATGTCGACGTCGACCTGCATCGACAGGCCGATGCGCAGCGGATGCCGTTCGAGCTCCTGCGGGTCCAGCGCGATGCGCACCGGCAGGCGCTGCACCACCTTGATCCAGTTGCCGGTGGCGTTCTGCGCCGGCAGCAGCGAGAAGGCCGAGCCGGTGCCCGCCGAGAAGCCGATCACCTTGCCGTGGTACTTCACCGAGGAGCCGTAGATATCGGCCGTCACGCTCACCGGCTGGCCGATGCGCATATGGTCGAGCTGCACTTCCTTGAAATTGGCGTCGACCCAGATCTGGCCGAGCGGCACCACCGACATCAGCGGCGTGCCCGGCGAGACGCGCTGGCCGACCTGCACCGAGCGCTTGGCCACGTAGCCCGTGACCGGTGCCGGCAGCGTGTTGCGCGCGTTGTTGAGGTAGGCGTTGCGCACCGTGGCGGCGGCGGCCAGCACGTCGGGATGGTTGGCCACCGTGGTATTGGCGGTCAGCGCGACGTTGGCGGCGAGCTGCTGCCTGGCGGCGTCGAGCGAGGCCTGCGCGGCCTTCACGGCGTCGCGCGCATGCGAGATCTCCTCCTGCGAGACGGCGCCGGTCTGCGCCACCGCGAGGCGCCGGCGCAGGTCGTCCTGCGCCTTCGACAGGTCGGAATCGCGCTGGGCCACCTGGGCGCGATACTGGTCGTCGTCGGCATAGAGGCCGCGCACGCGACGCACCGTCTGCGCCAGGTTCGCCTCGGCCGATTGCAGCGCGATCGCCGAATCGGCGGGATCGAGCTTGACCAGCGGCTCGCCGATGCGGATCGACTGCGTGTCGTCGGCGTTCACCGCGATCACGGTGCCGGTGACCTGCGGCGTGATCTGCACCACGTTGCCGTTCACGTAGGCGTCGTCGGTTTCCTCGTGGAAACGCGCGACCAGGAAGTAGTAGAGGCCATAGGCGATCGCCGCGATCACGATCGCGAGGATCAGCAGCGTCATCATGCGCTTGCGCTTGCCGTTCTGCGCGGCGGGTGCCGCGGCTTGCTGTTGGGGTTCGCTCATCGCGAGGTTCTCCGTCGTGGCCCGTGCTTGTCGCAACGGGCCTGATCCACTATCGATTCGAAAAAAATCCGGAAACTCAGCCTGCCTGCGCGCCCGAGGCGGCAGCGGCCGGCGTGGCCGCCGCCTCGCCCGGCACGTCCGCGGTGGCGGGCGCAGCCCGCGGTTTCGCGTCGGGTGCCGCGAGCGGCGTACCGCTTGCATCGAAGCCGCCGCCCAGCGCGCTGATCAGGCCGATCTGCAGGTCGCGGCGACGCATCACCAGGTTGGTGACGGTCTGCTCCGCGCCCAGGCGGTTGATGTCGGCGCTGAGCACCTGCAGTTGCGGCGCGAGACCCGCCTTGTAGCGGATCACGGCGAGATCGTAGGCGCGCGTCTGGGCGTCGAGCGCGCGCTGCGCGTCGCCCATCTGCTTGTCCAGCGCGCGGATCGAGGCGACCTGGGTGGCCACGTCGTTGAGCGCGCCGATCAGCGTCTGGTTGTAGTTCGCCACGTCCAGGTCAAAGTCGGCGTAGCGCCCCTTCAGTTGCGCGCGCAAGGCGCCGGCGTCGAAGATCGGCAGGTGCACGGCCGGGCCGAACTGCGCCTGGCGGCTCGCGAACTTCAGGAACTGGCCCCAGCCGAAGGCATCGAAGCCGAAACCGGCGGCGAGGTTCACGTCCGGGAAGAATTCGGCCTTCGCCTCCTTCACGTCGTGCATCGCGCCCTCGACCTGCCAGCGCGCGGCGATCAGGTCGGGGCGGCGCGCCACCAGGTCGGCGGGAATATTGCCGGGCAGCTCGACCGCGCCGCCGGGCTTGAGCACCGGCGTGGCGATCGACAGCCCCCGGTCGGGGCCCTTGCCGAGCAGGGCCGCGAGCTGGTAGCGCGTGGTGGTGATCTGCCCGTCCAGTTCCGACAGCGAGGATTCGCTGCTGGCCACGTTGCCGCGCGCGGTCTGGCGCTCGACATTGGTGTCGAGCCCGGCGCCCACGCGGCCCTCGGTGATCCTGCCGACCGTCTCGCGATTGCCGATCTCGCGCTGGGCGATGTCGCGCAGCGCGTAGAGCTGGGCCAGTTGGTTGTAGGTACGCGCCACCGATACCGCCAGCGTCACGCGCGCCTGCTGCACCTCGGCCTGGGCGGCCTTCTGCTGCGAGACCGCCGAGCGCAGCCGCTCGCGGTTCTTGCCCCACAGATCGAGTTCCCAGGAGGCGCTGGCCAGCACGTTGTTCTCGCTGTACCAGTTGCCGCCATAGGGCGGCGGATACAGGCCGTTGCCCGAGTAGAGCTCGCGCGTCCAGGAATAGCTGGCGTCGACCTTCGGCATCAGCGCGGCGCGCGAGGATTCGATGTAGGACGAAGCCTTCGCGAGGCGCGCCTGCGCCTGGGCGATGCTCGGGTTGCCCGCGATCGCCTCGTCGATCAGCTTCGGCAACTGCGGATCGCCGAACTGGCTCGCCCAGTCGAGCGTCGGCCAGTGGCCGCCCTCGGCGGGCAGGCTCTGGCTGGTCTCGAGCTGGGTGGCCGCCGTGATCTGCTTGTCGCTGTGGATGCCGATGTAGTTGGCGCAGCCGGCCAGCGCGAAGGCCGCCAGCGCCGCCATCGACGCCGCGCGGATCGCGCGCAGCGAGATCGGAACGGGCTGCGCGATCATCGTGAGACTCCGCGGCGCACCATCCTGCCTGTGACGGTATTCATAGGAAAACGACTCCCTGCATTGATGGACTAGACAACTATTAAAAGACAATAAGAGCGCCCGAAACCGCCCCACACGCCGAACTCAGCCGCCGTTCGCGAGAATCCGCTTCAGCATCCGGACCAGCGCCTCGGCTTCCTCCGCGACCAGCCCGTCGAGGCCCTCGTCGCGCACCGCCTCGAACAGCGCCGGCATGGCCGCCGCGAGTTCGCAGCCCGCCGCGGTGAGCGCCAGCCGCACCACCCGGCGATCCTCCAGCGCGCGCACCCGCTGCAACAGCCCGCGCGACTCGACGCGATCGAGCACGCGCGTGATCGCGCTGGCATCGACGCAGCATTCGCGCGCGAGATCGGCCGCGGTCTCGCAATGGCCGGCCGCCAGCAGGAACAGCACCTTGCCCTGCACGCCCGTCACGCCAAGCTCGGCCAGCGCGCGATGGGTGATCCGCTGCATCATCCGCGCGTGCGTCTGCGTCAGCAGGTAGCCGAGGCTCGCGCCATGCTCGTCGCTGGGCACCGTCAGCGCCTGCGCGGGCAGGTGCAGCGGCTTGCCGGGCGCGCCGCTCATGCCGGCGCGCCGTCCGGCGCGAACTCGCGTGCCAGCTCGGCCAGCGCCTGGTCGAGCGCCTGCGCGCGCGGCGCGCCGAAGCGGCCCTCGAAGGCGGCCTGCGCGGCATGCCAGTGCCGCATCGCCTCCGCCAGGCGGCACTGGCCGGCCGGCGTCAAGGTGAAATGCTGCCGCCGGCCGCCGCCTTCGTCCTGCGTCTGCACCACCAGCGCCTCGCGCAGCAAGGGCTTGAGCGTGCGCACCAGGGTCGTGCGATCGGTCGAGGTGGCGCGCGCCAGTTCGAGCATGGTCGCGCTGGCCTGCGCGCTCAGGAAACGCAGAATGCTGAATTGCGACGGCGTCACGCCGGCTTGCGACAGATACAACTCGTAGAACCGGGAGACATGACGCGCGGCCTGGCGAATCGCAAAACAGTGGTCCGTATCGGGGGGCTCTCTGTGCATGCGCACAGACTAGAGATGGAGGGCCGGGTCATCAACGCCGCCAGACGCAACCCATTATCACTGTCACGACAAGAATCGACACGGCAAGGATTTTAAGCGTCTGCCGGGAATGCCGCGGCGCAACCGGCGAAATGAAAATGAAAGGGAAAGTCGGCGCGAGCGCGCCTGGGCGAGCCGGCTCAGCGCGGCAGCGGTGCGTTCGCGCTTTCGAAGAAGCCGACCGTGTGGTCGATGAAGCTGCGCACCTTGGCCGGCAGCAGGGTGCGGGAGCTATAGGCCAGGCGGATCTCGGCGCCCATGTCGACCAGCGGGAAGCCCGCCAGCACCGAGACCAGTTGCCCGCTCTCGAGGTATTCCTCGACCACCGAGGTCGGCAGCATGCCGAGCCCGAAGCCCTTCAGCACCATGCCGAGATTGAAGGGCGCGTTGTTCGATTCGATCTCGTAGCGGAACGGCACCGTGAGCGTCTCGTCGTCGACGCGAAAACGCATCTCGGGCTTGCGGATCGAGGTCGAGAAGGCCACCACCATGTGGTCGGCGATCTGCGAGGGATGCGTGGGCGTGCCGGCGCGCGCCAAGTACTCGGGCGAGCCCACCAGCTCGAACGGGATCATCTCCATCAGCCGCGTGACCACCGTGTCCGAGGTCAGCATGAAGGGCAGCAGCAGGCCGATGTCGTAGCCTTCGGCCACCAGGTCGACGGGGCGCTCGGCCAGCGTCACGTCGATGCTGACCTTCGGGTACTTGCGCTTGTAGCTGGCGATCAGCGGCAGCAGGCGATGGGTGGTGGCGGTGGCATGCGAGATCACGCGCAGCACGCCGCTGGGCTCGCGCGCCTGGGTCGAGGCGCCCTCCTCGAGCGCGTCGAGATCGGCGATCACGCGCACGCAGCCTTCGTAGAACTGCTCGGCGGCCTCGGTCAGCGAGATCTGCCGCGTGGTGCGATGGAACAGGCGCACGCCGAGCCGCTTCTCCAGCGATGCGACCGCGCGCGAGACGACCGGCGTGGACAGGCCCAGCATGTCGGCCGCACGCGTGAAGCCGCGAGCTTCGACGACCGAACAGAAGATACGCAAGCTATCGATATATTCCATGACGACTTTTCCGGGTAGCGTGCGCGATTCGACACGGATGGCGCGGGATGGCCGCGCGGCCGCCACATCGCCGTCGGTCGGGTTTCGTTCGTGGCGAAACGCATCGTCGCTTGCGGCGACGAGGAACCGTTCGAAAAGGAGGGCGGCGGCGGTATTTTATCGTGTCCGATGGGAGCTCGCCGGGCTTGGCGGCACTGCTTCATCGCGCGATCGAGTGTAACGCCGTGAAGACGTGACTCGCGTGCGAATATTGTGAATCGTCTGGCGAATCATGCACGCGCGATGCGTGCCGATCGAGCCGCGGACGATGCGCGGGAGCGGCGTGGAGGATGCGGGAAGAGGCGGCAACGGCCCGGCGGCGGCGCGCGGGCCCTGCCGAGGCAGGCGGCCAGGCCGCCGCCCGAGCGCACTTACTTGGTGGTGTAGCCGCCGTTGATCAGGATCGTCTGCCCCGTGATCCACCAGCCGTCGCTGACCAGATGCCGGATGAAGGGCACCACGTCCTCGATGTCGGTCAGGCCGGTCTTCGAGAACGGCGAGAGCGCCGCGGCCGTGCGGTGATAGGCGACCGCGTCGGCACCCTCGGCGGGATAGAAGAACGGCGTATCCATCGGGCCGGGGCCCACCGCCGTGACCGAGATGCCGCGTGCGCCGAACTCCTTGGCCGCCGCGCGCGTGAAGTGCTCGACCGGCGCCTTGGTGCCCGCGTAGGCCGCGTAGAACGGCGTGAAGGCGCCCAGCAGCGAGGTCACCAGGGTGCAGACCTTGCCGTTGTCGCGCACGTGCTTGCCCGCTTCGCGCAGGAACAGGAAGGCCGTCTTGGCGTTGACCGCCGTCATCTCGTCGTACTCGGCCTCGCTGATTTCCGTGAATGCTTTCTTCAGGACCTTGCCGACCGTGTTGATCGCGATGTCGGGCTGGCCGATCGCCGCCACGGTATCGGCGAACAGCTTCTCGACCGCCGCGCCGGTGGTCAGGTCGGCCTGGAAGGCGACCGCCTCGGCGCCGGCCGCGCGGATCGCGGCGACGGTCTCGTCGGCCGCCGCGCGCGAGCTCGCGCTGTTGTAGTGGATCGCCACCGCCCGCGCGCCCTGTTCGGCCAGGTCGCGCGCGATCAGCCCGCCCAGGTTCTTCGCGCCGCCGGCGATCAGCGCCGTCTTGCCCTTGATTCCGTGATCCGCCATCGCTGTTCTCCTCGTGTCCGCAAGGTTCGGGGTCCGGATCAATACCAGGCGCGTCGCGGGACGCGTCGCGCCGGCCGGACCCAGCCAGACCCGCCAGTATAGGAATGAATCGCGGCGGGATTTGTCGGGAATTTCACGCCGGAATCCGATAACGCGGCGGTCGTGGCGCGGCGACGCCGATCTCACCATGCTTGACATTCGTTCCTGCCATTTGCGACTAGCATCGCGCGAAGCGTGGTCGTCCCCCCACGCCGCACGAGGCATACGATGCAGCCAGCTCCTGTCGAACACCATCGATTCCAGAGCGCCGACCCCGACGAAGTCTCGGCATTCATCAGTCAAATCTACGCGGACAACCGCTTCGCCGCGCATCGCGCCGGCGCGCGCGAGATCAGCATCGCCGGGCAGGCCTGGAACGGCCTCAGCATCTGCGACGTCGACTACGACATTCCGTTTCGCTTCGATTCCGAACTGGCGCGACCGAATTACCTGATCCTGTCCTGCACCCGCGGCGGCGCCCGTTATTCGCGCGGGCGCCTGGCCACCGATTGCGCGCCCGGCGACGTGATCCCGATCTCGTCGACCGGCAATTCCACCTGCATCGCGCACGACGACGGGCTCGCGCATCTGTCGGTCCATGTCGATGCCGGGCAGTTGAACCGCTTCGCCGCGCAATGGCTGGGCGAGCCGCTCGACGCCCCCATCCTGTTCGACCTGAAACCACTGCGTGCCGATGTTGCCGCGCAATGGAACCTCGCCGCCGGCTGCCTGCGGCAGATGCTGCTCATGGCGCCGGTGCCCGAGGCCGCCGCGCAGGGAATCGTCGAGCACATGATGAAGATGCTGCTCGAAGGCCAGCCTCACGAACATCGCCAGCGTTTCACCAGCCCGCATCCCGTCGACGAGACGCTGGCGCGCAGCGCCATCGACCTGATCCGCGCCGATCCGCTGCGCTGGAAGTCGATCACCACCCTCGCCCACGCGCTCGGCTGCGCGACCGGCATGCTCGAACACGCGATCCGTCGCCATGCCGGCCGGACCTCGGCCGAGTTGCTCGTCGAGGCGCGGCTCGACCGGCTGCATCGCGCCCTGCTCTCGGCCGGCGGCGCCCAGGGTTTCGTCGAGACCCTGCGCGAACACGGCTTCGCCATCTCGAACCGCTTCCTGCTGGCCTATGAGCGGCGTTTCGGCGAGGCGCCGAGTTCGACCTGGCGGCGCAATCCCAACCGGCCGCTCGATGCGACACGCGTCGACGCGGGCACGCGCGATCTGTGCGAAGCCAGCATCGATCGCTACATCGACGCCAACCTCTCGCGTCCGATCAGCGTCGGCGATCTCGCCGGACTGGTGGGGCTCAGCGAATACGACACGATCGAGGCCTTCAAGGCCGCCTTCTCGCGCACGCCGAAGCAATACCTGATCGAGCGACGGCTGGCGCACGCGCGGGCCATGCTGCGCGACAGCTCGGCGACCATCCTCGCGATCGCGATGGCCTGCGGCTTCGGCACCCAGAGCCACCTGACCGCAACCATGCGCATGCATTTCGGCGAGACGCCGGGCCAGATCCGCAAGCGCGGCACCGGGGCATGATCGAGGGCGGGAATACCGCCTTCGATCTCGCTCGAAAAACAAAAAGAAAATCGCGGAAAAATATCCTGGTTCATTGACGAGAAATCGCCATTCTCAATGGCTTGATACGAGCTACGTCAACGATCTTCCGGTTTATGAACCAAAGTAAAAATCCCGGATAAATCCATTCCGGCAACAACGCTTTCATATCGCGATCAAAAGCTTGCATCGCGTAATGTTGTTGTGCATATTCCCGAAAGGAGTGCAGGCCGCGTCAAGGCCGTCGATTGATGTCGACACGGTTTCTCACTACGCACTCCTGATCAAAAACACGAATAATTTCCGAGAGAATCCATCATGTCGATCCAATCGTTTTCCAAGGAAGCGAAACACGCCAAATTCGCCCGGATGTTTGCACTGCTGCCGATCTGCGCGGCCGCGCTCACGGCCGGCATGCAGGAAGCCGGCGCGCACGGCGCGATCGGTACGCCGATCGCGCGCCAGTATCAATGCCGGCTCGAGGGCGGCTACTGGGATCCGGCCGACGGCAGCGGCATCCCGCATACCGATTGCCGCGCCGCCTACCAGAACGGCGGCAACTCGGCCTATCCGTTCACGCAGTGGAACGAGTTCTCGGCCAACCCGATCGGCCAGGGCGACGACCTGGAGAAGCTGCAGCAAGCCGTGCCCGACGGCCTGCTCTGCGCGGGCGGCGACAAGAAGAAATCCGGCATCGATGTGCCGGCCGTGGCCTGGCGCAAGACCCGCGTGACGCCGGTGGGCGGCAAGATCGACGTGACCTGGGAAAACACCCAGAGCCACACGCCGTCGGTGATGCGCATCTACCTGAGCAAGCCCGGCTACAACCCGCAGCAGCCGCTGCGCTGGGCCGATCTCGACAAGATCTACGACGCGCCGGCACCGGCTCCGCAGCCGGCCAACGGCGGCGGCCACCTGCCCGGCACCGTCACCTCGTTCTACAAGCTGAGCGTGCCGCTGCCGGCCGGACGCACCGGCGACGCCGTGCTGTACAGCTACTGGCAGCGCCGCGATGCGGGCAACGAGGGCTTCTTCAACTGCAGCGACATCACGATCCTGCCGGGGCGCTGAGCCGCGTCGCCGCTCGCCCGCGCCGAAGCCGGCATGACGCCGGCTTCGGCGCGGCGCGCGCGGTGCATCGCGGCGCAATGATTTCCGCGAGGATGCGGACCACGGCGCAACGGGCGCGTGCTATTGATGAGCGCGCCCGGCCGCGACCCCATGCGACCCTCCTGTCCCGGCGGGCGGCTCGACCTATCATGGTCAGCCCCTGTCGCGCTTCGAGGAGCATCATGACGGACCTGTTTCAAAAACCCTCCTGGGACGACCTGAGGATCGTCAAGGCGATCGCCGATCACGGCAGCATCGTCGCGGCGGCCGCCGCGCTCGGCCTCAATCATTCGACCATTTCGCGGCGCCTGGCCGCCATCGAGCAGGCACTCGGCACCGTGCTGTTCGACCGGCGCCGCAACGCCTATGCCACGACCGCCGCCGGCAGCGAGGTGGTCGCGCTGGCCTCGCGCATCGAACTCGACGTGCTGAGCCTGGTGCGGCGCGTCTCGGGGCACGTCCACAGCCACAAAGGCATCCTGCGCGTCACCACCAGCGATGCCCTGGTGCTCGACTTCGTCACGCCGATCATCGCCGACTTCCGGGCCCGCCATCCCGGCGTGCAGATCGAGATGCGGGTCGGCAACAAGGCGCTGAACCTCGCGCGCGGCGATTCCGATATCGCGTTTCGCGCCACCCTGACGCCGCCCGAGAACCTGCTCGGCCGCAAGGTCGCGACCGTGGCCTGGGCGATCTATGGTCGCCGCCTCGACCATGTCGGCGAGCCGCTCGAGGTCGAGGCGCTCTACCAGCGCCAATGGGTGTCCTACGGCAAGGAGCTGGCCGGGCTCAAGGCCTTCGACTACGTCAACGCGCGCGTGCCGCGCGAGCAGATCGTGTTCCGCAGCGATTCGGTGGCGGGCGTGGTCGCCGCCATCCATGCCGGACTCGGCATCGGCTTCCTGCCCTGCATGCACGGCGACCTGGTCAGCGGCCTGGTGCGCATCAGCCCCGTGATTCCCGAGGTCCATGACGAGCTGTGGCTGCTCACGCATCCCGACATCCGCAAGTCGGGGCGCGTCAGCGCCTTCATGCGCCACTGCGCCGACGCGATCCTGCGGCAACGCGATTTCATCGAGGGCAAGGGACGCGCCTAGCACGCGTCGAAGGCGAACGCATGACGCGGCTCCGTGCATTCGCGCGGAGCCGGATGCGCGCAATCGCACCCTCGGGGACGAGGCGGCTCCCTAGAATTTTCGCGAGATCGATGACACGCCGACAGCGCGACGCGTCACCGGTATTTCGCAGGCCATCGGCCGCATTCAACCGCCCCACCGTTTCCAAGAGGTATGCAATGAGCATTCACGCGATCGCCAAGCCCGCCAGTTCGCTGTTGAGCCCGCACGACCACGCCCTGCTCCTGGTCGACCACCAGTCGCAGATGGCCTTCAACACCAAGTCGATCGACATCACCAACCTGCGCGCGAACGCGGGCATCCTCGCCCACGCGGCGAAGGGCTTCGGGGTGCCCACCATCATCTCGACGATCTCGCGCGACAGCTTCGCCGGCCCGCTCTTCAGCGAGATCACCGAAGCCTTTCCGGACGCCGAGGTCACCGATCGCACGACCTCCAATGCCTGGGAAGACGAGAACTTCATCGCGCGCATCAACGCGGTCGGCAAGAACCGGCTGGTGATCGCCGGCCTCTGGACTTCCGTATGCTGCAATGGCCCGGTGGTATCCGCGCTCGAACAGGGCTTCGAGGTCTACGTGGTCACCGATGCCTGCGGCGACTGCTCGCTGGAGGCGCACGAGCGCGCGGTCGAGCGCATGATCCAGGCCGGCGCGCGGCCGATCACGTCGCTCACCTATCTGCTCGAACTGCAGCGCGACTGGGCACGCGCGGAAACCTACGACATCACCACCGGCATCGCGATGCGACTGGGCGGCGCGTTCGGCGTCGGCATCAGCTACGTCAAGACCATGTTCGATTCGCACGCCGCGCGTTGAGCGGCCGTGGCCCACCTCGCCGCAAACCCCGCGGCCTGGCGGGCCGACGTTGAAGATCGTCGCTCCATGGCAAGGCAAGCCGCATGAAACCTTATCTGCTCTCGCTCGCCGCCGGCCTGCTGGTCGGCGGCATCTACTCGCTGCTGCAGGTGCGCTCGCCGGCTCCGCCGGCCATCGCGCTGGTGGGTTTGTTGGGAATCCTGATCGGCGAGCAGGCGCTGCCGTGTGCGCAGCGCCTGCTGCACGACGGCAGCCGCACCACGGCCGCCGCTGCCGAACCCGCTCGCGGCACCTCCACGGCCGACCTGTCCCGACACGACAAACGCTGACTCGCGCGCCGATCCCCTCCCGCGTCCCACCATCTCATCACCGGCGGAATCCCGGTCAAACCCTCGCCGATTCGCCGGTTGACAACGCAATTAGCCCGCGATCATTATCTCGAAAATGTCGGCGCGAGAGGCGATGCATCGCCCAGGCCAGGCATGACTGCACGAGGCATGGCCGGCAGCGTCGGCCATGAAGCATGCGGCGGGGATCAGGGCCGTCCCGATCAAGGCACGCCTGCGCGACAGGCATCGAGGCAATGAACATCGAGACGCGAGGATCGCGCGGGCTCGATGCAGCCGGTATCGGATCACGACGGAATGTTGTTCGGCATTTCCGTGGAATCGTTTTTCTTACCGAGCCATTATTCATCCGTGACGAGCATTCCGCTGCCTGTCCGCCTGCCGCCGTTCGCGCCGGATATCTCCCGATCCCGCGCGGCGGCCATCCGTGGTCGACACCGCGGCCTACTCATCAGGGATACCCCACCTTACGACTGCCTTCTCGCCACCGGGCGACCCGCCGAGGTCGACGCGGCGCCTTCTCCATTTCGCACGAGGACACCATGAACTGGATTCACGACATCCTTCAGAAGTCCCCCGATATCGCGCTGTTCCTGTCGCTGGCGGCCGGCTACTTCATCGGCCAGATCAACTTCGGCAAGTTCCAGCTCGGCGGCGTCGGCGGCTCGCTGCTCGCGGCCGTGGTGATCAGCCAGGCCGGCGTGACCATCGACGACGGCGTGAAGACCGTGATGTTCGCGGTCTTCATCTATGCCGTCGGTTACGACTCGGGTCCCGGCTTCTTCAATTCACTGAATCGCAATTCGCTGCGCGAGATCGCCATGGCGGTGTTCCTGGCCGTCTCCGCGCTGGTCACGGTGATCGTCTGCGCGAAGCTGTTCCACCTGAACAAGGGACTCGCGGCAGGCCTCGCGGGCGGCGCGCTGACCCAGTCGGCCATCATCGGCACGGCCGGCGACGCGATCGCCAGGCTCGGCCTGCCGGCCGACCAGGTCAAGTCGATGCAGGCCGATGTCGCCATCGCCTACGCGGTCACCTATGTGTTCGGCTCGCTCGGCGCGATCATCGTCTGCGTGAACGTGCTGCCGAAGTTCATGGGCCAGGGGCTGCGCGAGGCCGCGCTCGATGCCGAGCAGGCGCTGGCCGGCGGCAGGCCCGCGCCGGCCGCGGGACAGGTCGCCGTGCTGCCGGAACTGATCGGGCGCATGTACCGCGTGCGCGGCGGCGCCGGGCGCACCGTGAAGGAGATCGAGGTCGCGCACCAGGACTTCCTGACGATCGAGAAGATCCGGCGCGCCGGCAAGGCGGTCGAGCCGCGTCCCGACGTGATGCTGCGAGCCGACGACGTGGTGCTGCTGGTCGGCCGTCGCGAAGGCATCATCGATGCGGCCGCCACCATCGGCGACGAACTGCCCGGCGGCGACGGCTTCGGCGCGGTGATGCAGACGCGCCAGGCCGTGTTCACGCGCAAGGGCATGAACCACACGACGATCGCGGCGGTACGCGCCAATGTCGATCGCGACCTGCGCCACGGCGTGTTCATCCAGGGCGTGACGCGCGCGGGCCAGCCGCTGCCGATCCTGCCCGAGACCGAGCTGATGCACGGCGACGTGGTGACCTTCTACGGATCGCCGCAGGACACCAGGCGGGCTGCCGACGAAACCGGCTACGAACTGCCCTATACCAACAAGACCGACTTCATCTACATGGGCGTCGGGCTGGTGGTCGGGCTGCTGCTCGGCCTGATCGTGGTGAACCTGGCGGGCATACCGCTCACGCTGGGCTCCGGCGGCGGCTGCCTGCTCGCGGGCCTGCTGTTCGGCTGGATGCGCGGCAAGCATCCGATGTACGGCGTGATGCCCTCGGCCGCTTCGCGGCTGCTGCAGGACTTCGGGCTCGCCGTGTTCGTCGCCGTGGTCGGCCTGAACTCCGGGCTGCAGGCGGTGGCCACGGTCAAGCAGAGCGGCCTGACGATCTTCCTGCTCGGCGTGTTCGTCACCCTGTTCCCCTTGATCCTGACCATGCTGTTCGGCCGCTACGTGCTGCGCTACCGCAACGCGGCGATCCTGGCCGGCGCGCTGAGCGGCTCGCGCAGCGCCAATCCCGCCTTCGGCGGCGTGCTCGACAAGGCAGAGAGCGCCGTGCCGACCGTGCCGTTCGCGATCACCTATGCGATCGCCAACGTGCTGCTGACCCTGCTGGGACCGCTGGTCGTCGGCCTGGTCTGAGCGAGGACGCGTCGATTTTCGTTTTCCACTGTGCCGGCGGCAACGGCCACCAGAGGGCGTGCCCAGGCAGTCACCTAGGATGGAGTCCGTATCATGGCGAAACGCAAGAACAAGCAGGACGACCGGGCCAAATTCGCGGCGCTCAGCCCGTTCGAGCTGAAGGACGAACTGATCAAGGCGGCCGGCGGCGCGGCGGTGGCGCGCCCGGCCAATGCGACCATGCTCAATGCCGGGCGCGGCAACCCGAACTTCCTCGCCACCATCCCGCGCCACGGCTTCTGGCAGCTCGGCCTGTTCGCGATGCGCGAGGCCGAGCGCTCGTTCGCCTACATGCCGGAAGGCATCGGCGGCTTTCCCAAGCACGAGGGCATCGTCGAGCGCTTCGAGCTGTTCCTGCGCGAGGAGAAGGACAAGCCCGGCATCGGCTTCCTGCGCGGCGCCGTGTCCTACGTGCGCGACCAGCTCGGCCTGTCGGCCGGCGATTTCCTCTACGAGATGTGCGAGGGCATCCTCGGCGCCAACTACCCGGTGCCCGATCGCATGCTGACGCTCTCCGAGCAGATCGTCGGCCAGTACCTGCGCCGCGAGATGATCGGCAAGCATCCCTTCGTCGGCGAGTTCGACGTGTTCGCGGTCGAGGGCGGCACCGCCGCGATGACCTACATCTTCAACACGATGCGCGAGAACCGGCTGATCCAGCCGGGCGACACGATCGCGCTGGGCATGCCGATCTTCACGCCCTACATCGAGATCCCCAAGCTCAACGACTACCAGCTGAACGTCGTCAACCTGAACGCCTCGGTCGAGAACAACTGGCAGTACTCGAACGAGGAGCTCGACAAGCTGCGCGACCCGAAGGTCAAGGCCTTCTTCCTGGTCAACCCGAGCAACCCGCCCTCGGTGAAGATCAGCGACGAGAGCCTGCGCTATATCGCCAGCATCGTCGAGGAGCGTCCCGACTTGGTGCTGCTGACCGACGACGTCTACGGCACCTTCGCCGACGATTTCGTTTCCCTGTTCGCGCTCGCGCCGAAGAACACCATCCTGGTCTATTCGTACTCCAAGTATTTCGGCGCGACGGGCTGGCGCCTGGGCACCATCGCGACGCATCGCGACAACGTGCTCGACCGCCTGATCGGCGAGCTGCCGAAGGCGGTGAAGCGCGAACTGCATACGCGCTACGAGTCGATCACCACCGACCCCGACTCGCTGAAGTTCATCGATCGCCTGGTAGCCGACAGCCGCACCGTGGCGCTCAATCACACGGCCGGCCTCTCGACGCCGCAGCAGGTGCAGATGGTGCTGTTCTCGTTGTTCTCGCTGATGGACACGCCCGATGCCTACAAGAACGCGCTCAAGCGGCTGATTCGCAGCCGCAAGCGCGCGCTCTACGAGGAAGTGGGCATCTCGTTCGAGGACGACGATCCGAACCAGGTCGACTACTACACGATCCTCGATCTGGAATTCCTCGGCGAACGGGCCTTCGGACGCGAGTTCGTCGACTGGTTGTTCGAGAACACCGAGCCTTCGGAGCTGCTGTTCCGGCTGGCCAGCGATGCGCGCGTGGTGCTGCTGCCGGGCCGCGGATTCGGCACCGCGCACCCCTCGGGGCGCGTGTCGCTGGCGAACCTCAACGAATCGGATTACCGCAAGATCGGCAAGGCGCTGCGCAGGCTGATCGAGGAATACGTCGAGCGCTTCAATGCCGATACGGGCAGGAAGCTCGATACCGAAACCGTGAAGTAATCCTCATCGCCTTCGCCAAGGCGGGCGGCCACGACCCATGGGAAGCCGCCCGCGTCTCAGATCACGCATTCGATCAGGCGCGGCCCGCGCTGCTTCATCGCATCGGCGAAGGCCGCCTCGAAGGCGGCCGGCGTCTCCACGCTGAGCGCTTCCACGCCCATGCCTTTCGCCAGCGCCACCCAGTCCAGCGCGGGGTTGTCGAGATCGAACATCGAGGCCGCCAGCGCGCCGTCCGGAGATGCGCCCACGCGCGCGAGCTCGTTGTCGAGGATCCGATAAGCGCGGTTCGCGTAGATCACGGTAGTGACGTCGACATGCTCGCGCGCCTGCGTCCACAGCGACTGGAGAATGTACATCGCGCTGCCGTCGCCCTGCAGGTTGACCACCTTGCGCTCGGGACAGGCGATGCCCGCGCCGGTGGAGACCGCCATCATGCTGCCGATCGCGCCGCCGGTGAGATTGAGGAAATCGTGCGGCGCCGCGTGCTCGGTCAGCGGATAGTGCGCGAAGCCCGACGAGATCGATTCGTCGGCGACGATGGCCTGCTCCGGCAGATGCCTGGCCACCACCTGCATGATCGAGACCGCGTCGAGCGGGCCGTCGCGCCGGACCTCGAAGGGCCGCGTGGCAACCGTGGCGCCGACCGCGGCCTGGGCACCGAGCGCATCGACCAGCGACTCGAGCGCGGCGACGCCGTCCTCGTGCGGATGCGACAGCACCGCGAGACGGCACTGCTCCGGGGTCAGCCAGCTCGGCTTGTCGGGATAGGCGAAGAAGCTCACCGGTGCCTGCGCGCCGACCAGCACGATCAGGTCGGTGCCGGCGAGCGTCTGCGCGACCTGCTCGGCGAAATACGGCATGCGCTCGACCGCGACGCGGCCGGCGCCTCGCTGCATGCGCGGGAAGAAGGTATCGCACATGAGGCGAACCCCCGCCCGGGCCGCGATCTTGCCGGCCGCGCGCAGGCCGCGCTCCTGCAGGCCCTCGCCGCGGATCAGCATCACCGGGCGTCTGGCGCCGCGAATCATCCTGGCGATGCGCTCGACATTCTGCGGCGAGGCCTGGGCGCGCACCGGCTTCGGCAGGGCCGGCGCGACCGCGTCGGCCGGATCCCAGGCGGTATCGGCGGGCAGCACCAGGGTCGCGATCCGGCCCGGCGCTTCGAGCGAGGCCTGCACGGCCCGGGCCGCGTCGGCGCCCACCGTCAGCGCGCTGGTCGAGGTGTGGATCCAGGCCGAAACCGGCCGCGCGAAACCGACCAGGTCCGACGACAAGGGCGCGTCGTAGCGCATGTGCGAAGCGGCGTGGTCGCCGACGATGTTTACGATCGGCGTCTGGGCCTTGCGCGCGTTGTGGAGGTTCGCCAGCCCGTTCGCCAGGCCCGGGCCGAGATGCAGCAGCGTGCAGGCTGGCCGGCCCGTCATCCGGCCGTAGCCGTCGGCGGCACCGGTCACCACGCCCTCGAACAGCCCGAGTATCGGCCGCATGCCCTCGACCTGGTCGAGCGCGGCCACGAAATGCATCTCCGAGGTGCCCGGGTTCGCGAAACACACCTTCACATCGCTCGCGATCAGCGAGCGCAACAGACTTTCTGCGCCATTCATGATGAGTCGACTCCTAGCCGTGGAACCGGAGCCGCGCGGGACCGCCGCGACTCCACATGGCTGAATCCTATGAGGGCGCGTAATATCGAAATAGATTCAACTATCGCTATCTTTGTTACGTCATGCGCAAGAATCTCGACAATGGCCTGCTGCACGCGATGTCCGCGCTGGTCCGCGTGGTCGACGCCGGCAGCTTCACGGCCGCAGGCGAACAGATGCACCTGACCACCGCGCAGATCTCGCGGCTGGTGTCGGAGCTGGAGAACCGGCTGCAGAGCAAGCTGCTGCACCGGACCACGCGCAAGCTGGCGCTCACCAGCGTCGGCGAGCAATACGTGAAGGAGGCGAGGACCATCCTCGATCTGGTCGCGCAGGCCGAGAACAACGTGGCGGGGATCTCGACGCAGCCGGCCGGGCGGCTGCGGGTGATGTGCATGACCAGCTTCGGCAACCGCTACGTGGTGCCGCTGGTGCCGAAGTTCTGTGCGCGGTTTCCGCGCGTCAACCTGGAATACAGCGCCTCGCAATACGTGCCCGACCTGCTGGCGGGCGGCGTCGACGTCAGCGTCTATCTCTCCCAGCACCTGCCCGATTCGGGCATGATCGCGCAGCGCCTGGGCGTCACCTCGGCGGTGCTCTGCGCGGCGCCGAAATACCTGGCGGCCCACGGCGTTCCGAAGACGCCGCGGGAGCTTGCCGGGCATGCCTGCCTGAGGCTGCTGAATCCTTCGATCTCGTCGAACTGGGAACTGTCGGACGGCAAGACGCTCGAGATCCTGTCGCCGATCGGCCCGGTGCTGGGCGATATTCCGGAAGTCGTCCTGCAAGGCGCGCTCGGCGGCCTGGGCATCGCCCTGCTGCCGCGCTACAACGTGGTCGACGCGCTCAAGCGCGGCACCCTGGTGCGCGTGCTGCCGCGCTGGCAATCGCCCGAGATCGGCGTGTTCCTGCTGACGCCTTCACGGCATTTCGTCAATGTGAAGACGCGCGAATGGGTGGAATTGCTGAAGCAGGAGATTCCGGCCGCGCTGGCCAGGGATGCGGAGTATTTCGAGGATGCGCAGCCGAAGGCGAGAAGCAGGATCAAGGCTTGAGTCGGCGCAGCCGCCCGGCGGTTCGGCGTGAACTTTGCCTGCCGTCTCGGCAGGCGTCGTCAACGACATCCTCGCGTCGGTTTCCCAGACAGGCCGAATCCCGCGGATAAAAAGAAACCCCGCACGAAGGCGGGGTTCATCTTTTCTGGCGTTTCCGCTCGCGGAGACTCAGAACGGAATATCGTCGTCCATCTCGTCGAAGCCGCCGCCGCTGGCCGGCTGGCTCGGACGGCTGGAACCGCCACCGCCGCCACCGCTGCGCGCGCCGCCACCGCCCGAGGCACGGCCACCGCCGCCACCGCCGCGCTCCATGTCGCCGCCGCGGCCGCCGCCGTAACCACCACCGCCGCCGCCGGAGCCGCCGCCGTAACCACCGCCGCCGCCACCACCGTAGCCATCGTCACCACCACCACCGCCGCCACCCGCGCCGCCGCGGCCGCCGAGCATCTGCATCTGGTCGGCGACGATTTCCGTCGAATAACGATCCTGGCCGTCCTGGCCTTGCCACTTGCGCGTGCGCAGGCGCCCTTCGATGTACACCGCCGAGCCCTTCTTCAGGTACTCGTTGACGATCTCGGCCAGCCGGCCGAAGAACGCCACGCGGTGCCACTCGGTCACTTCCTTGAACTCGTTGCTGGCCTTGTCCTTGTAACGATCGGTCGTCGCGAGGCGGATGTTCGCCACCGCGTCGCCGCTCGGCAGGTAGCGCACTTCGGGGTCGGCGCCCAGGTTGCCGACGAGAATGACCTTGTTGACGGATGCCATGTATTTCTCCAAAAGATTCGATGCCGGCCGGGCGGAACCGCCGCGGCGGCCGGCCTGAAACAGCAGCGGCGCGGCGCCCTCAGGCCTTGCGCGGCGGCGGCTTCATGCTGGCGGCGATTATAAGCCACACGGCCACCAGGGCCGAGCACGCATAGAACACCTCGTTGGCGCCGCCCGTCTTGAGCAGCCAGCCGCCCACCACGCCGCCCAGCGCCAGGCCGATCGACTGCGTGGTGTTGTAGACGCCGGTGGCCGCGCCCTTGCGCGAGCCCGGCGCGAGCTTCGATACCAGCGAGGGCTGCGAGGCCTCGAGGATGTTGAAACCGAGGAAGTAGACGAACAGCACGGCCGCGACGATCACAATCGTATGCGGGGTGGAGCCGAGCAGCAATTGGCCGATCAGGATAGCCGCCACGCCGCTGAGCAGCACCGGCTTCATCTTGCCGCGCTTCTCGGCCACGATGATGGCCGGCACCATCGCCACGAAGGACAGGCCCATCACCGGCAGGTACACCTGCCAGTGCGAGGCCACCGGCAGGCCGGCATCCACCAGCAGGCGCGGCACCACCAGGAACAGCGCGGTCTGGGTGGCATGCAGCACCAGCACGCCGAAGTTCAGGCGCAGCAGCTCGACGTTGTGCAGCACCTCCGAGAACGGCGCTTTCACGTGCACCGGCTTCGGCGCGTCGGGCACCACCCACAGCACCACGCCGATCGCCAGCAGCGACAGCACGCCGACGATGGTGAACAAGCCGCTCATGCCCACCCAGTGGAACACGATCGGCGCGCCGACGATCGCCACCGCGAACGACACGCCGATCGAGCCGCCCACCATCGCCATCGCCTTGGTGCGGTTCTGTTCCGAGGTCAGGTCGGCGATGAAGGCCAGCACCGCCGAAGATACGGCCCCCATTCCCTGCACGACGCGCCCGACGATGATCCAGGTGATGTCGTGGGCGAAGGCGGCGATGAAGGCGCCCAGCGCGAACACCAGCAGGCCGAAGGCGATCACGGGCTTGCGGCCGAACCGGTCGGAAGCCCAGCCGTAGAAGATATAGAGCAGCGATTGCGTGACGCCGTAGGCGCCCAGCGCGATGCCGACCAGCAGGACGTTGTCGCCGCCGGGGATGGTTTTCGCATAGACCGAAAACACCGGCATGATCATGAACAGCCCCAGCATGCGCAGCGCGAAGATCGCCGCGAGCGAGGTGGTCGCGCGCAGTTCGGGCGCGCTCATGCGAACGGGGGAAGCTGACGGATTGGACATCGGGGGAAGCTTGTCGGTATTGAGCGGCATCCGCCCGGCTCGCGGGCGGCGGGAATCCAGCCGGCTCCGAGCGCCGCCGCCGGCTCGCCGCGAACGCACCGGCAAGGTGCGTCTCACGTGCCCCGAACCCGCTGCGCTGCAGGCGGAATCGCGGCCTGGGGGGCCTGAAACGACGGTCTCGAAAAGCCGTTATAGTAGCAGGTTTGGTTTCCTCCTCTTTCGCCAGGTTCATGGAACAGATCCGTATCCGTGGGGCCCGCACCCACAACCTGAAGAACGTCAATCTCGACCTGCCGCGCCACAAACTGGTCGTCATTACGGGCCTGTCGGGATCCGGCAAATCCTCGCTCGCGTTCGACACCCTTTATGCAGAAGGGCAGCGGCGCTACGTCGAGAGCCTGTCCGCCTACGCGCGGCAGTTCCTCCAGCTGATGGAGAAACCCGACGTCGACCTGATCGAGGGGCTCTCCCCGGCGATCTCGATCGAGCAGAAGGCGACCTCGCACAACCCGCGTTCGACCGTCGGCACCGTGACGGAAATCCACGACTACCTGCGACTTTTGTACGCACGTGTCGGCACGCCCTATTGCCCCGACCACGAGATCCCGCTCGAGGCGCAGAGCGTGTCGCAGATGGTGGACGCGGCGCTGGCGCTGCCGGAGGAAACCAAGCTGATGATCCTCGCCCCGGTGGTCGCGAACCGCAAGGGCGAGCATGCCGAGCTGTTCGAGGAGATGCAGGCGCAGGGTTTCGTGCGCTTCCGGGTGCGCTCGGGCGGCGGCACGGCCAACGAGGGCGTGGCGAAGATCTACGAGGTCGAGTCGCTGCCCAAGCTGAAGAAGAACGACAAGCACACCATCGACGTGGTGGTGGACCGCCTGAAAGTGCGCGCCGACATGAAGCAGCGCCTGGCGGAATCGTTCGAGACGGCGCTGCGCCTGGCCGACGGCCGCGCCATCGCGCTCGAGATGGATACCGACCAGGAGCACCTGTTCAGCTCGAAGTTCGCCTGCCCGATCTGCTCCTATTCGCTGCAGGAGCTCGAGCCGCGCCTGTTCTCGTTCAACAATCCGATGGGCGCCTGCCCGGAATGCGACGGCCTGGGCCAGATCACCTTCTTCGATCCGAAGCGGGTGGTGGCCCATCCCTCGCTGTCGCTGGCGGCCGGCGCGGTGAAGGGCTGGGACCGGCGCAACCAGTTCTACTTCCAGATGCTGCAGAGCCTGGCGGCGTTCTACGAGTTCGACATCGACGCGGCCTTCGAGGACCTGCCGGAAAAGGTCCGCAAGATCCTGCTCTATGGCTCGGGCAAGCAGACCATCCCCTTCTCCTACATCAACGAGCGCGGCCGCACCTCGATTCGCGAGCACGTGTTCGAGGGGATCATCCCGAACCTGGAGCGCCGCTACCGCGAGACCGATTCGGCCGCGGTGCGCGAGGAACTGGCCAAGTACCAGAACAACCAGCCCTGCCCGTCCTGCGACGGCACGCGCCTGCGTCGCGAGGCGCGCTTCGTGCGCGTGGGCAGCGGCGAGCAGGCGCGCGCCATCTATGAAGTCAGCGGCTGGCCGCTGCGCGACACGCTCGGCTACTTCGGCGGCCTGACGCTGGACGGCGCCAAGCGCGAGATCGCCGACAAGGTGATCCAGGAGATCGTCGCGCGGCTCACCTTCCTCAACAACGTCGGCCTCGACTACCTCTCGCTCGAACGCAGCGCCGAAACCCTGTCGGGCGGCGAGGCGCAGCGCATCCGGCTCGCCTCGCAGATCGGCTCGGGCCTGACCGGCGTGATGTACGTGCTCGACGAGCCCTCGATCGGCCTGCACCAGCGCGACAACGACCGCCTGATCGCCACCCTCAAGCACCTGCGCGACCTCGGCAACTCGGTGATCGTGGTCGAGCACGACGAGGACATGATCCGCACCGCCGACTACGTGGTCGACATGGGCCCCGGCGCCGGCGAGCACGGCGGGGTGGTGATCGCCGAGGGCACGCCCAAGCAGGTGCAGGCCAGCAGCGCCTCGCTGACGGGCCAGTACCTGGCCGGCAAGAAGATCATCGAATACCCGGACGAGCGCATCGCGCCCGACGAGGACCGCATGCTGCGGATCGGCGACGCGCACGGCAACAACCTCAAGCACGTCGACCTGGAACTGCCGGTCGGCCTGCTGACCTGCATCACCGGCGTTTCCGGCTCGGGCAAGTCGACCCTGATCAACGACACGCTCTACCAGGCGGTGGCGCGCCACCTGTATGGTTCCTCGGCGGAGCCCGCGCCCTACGAGTCGCTCGAGGGCCTGGAGCACTTCGACAAGGTGATCAACGTCGATCAATCGCCGATCGGCCGCACGCCGCGCTCGAACCCGGCCACCTACACGGGCCTGTTCACCCCGATCCGCGAGCTGTTCGCGGGCGTGCCGTCCTCCAAGGAGCGCGGCTACGATCCGGGCCGCTTCTCGTTCAACGTCAAGGGCGGGCGCTGCGAATCCTGCCAGGGCGACGGCATGCTGAAGGTCGAGATGCACTTCCTGCCCGACGTCTACGTGCCCTGCGACGTCTGCCACGGCAAGCGCTACAACCGCGAGACGCTGGAGGTGCTGTACAAGGGCAAGAACATCAGCGAAGTGCTCGACATGACGGTCGAGCACGCCTACGAGTTCTTCAGCGCGGTGCCGGTGGTGGCGCGCAAGCTCAAGACCCTGCTCGACGTCGGGCTCGGCTACATCCGCCTGGGCCAGTCGGCCACCACGCTGTCGGGCGGCGAGGCGCAGCGCGTCAAGCTCTCGCTGGAACTGTCCAAGCGCGATACCGGCCGCACCCTCTACATCCTCGACGAGCCGACCACCGGCCTGCACTTCCACGACATCGCCCTGCTGCTGGAGGTGATCCACCGGCTGCGCGACCAGGGCAATACGGTGGTGATCATCGAGCACAACCTCGACGTCATCAAGACGGCCGACTGGGTCATCGACCTGGGCCCGGAAGGCGGCGCCGGCGGCGGCCAGATCATCGCCCAGGGCACGCCCGAGCAGGTCGCCAAGACCAAGGCCAGCTTCACCGGCCGCTATCTCGCCCCACTGCTCAAGCGCGACAAGAAGAAGTAAGCCACCTCTGCATCCGCCGCGCGATCCGGTCCGGCCGGAATCGCGTCGGCCGGCCCCGCCACCGCCGCCGCGCGCGACGCGTTCCGCCCCCGTCACTCGGTATCCGCACCGGCTTTTTCGGTCACCAATCGTTGCTATACTCGCGCGATGCGGGCGACGCGCGCCTGTCCACAGCGCGCGAACCGGCCTGCCGGAAACAGGAAACCTCATGGAGAAGCAAACCGAGACGACACGCGACGCCAACCCGTCGCGCGAGCCTCATCTGCGCAGTGTCAGGCTGACCAGCGATTTCAGCCTGCCCAAGCTGTCGGCGATCGAGATCGGCAGCTACCTCCTCGCCCTCGCCGGCCTGTTCCTGGTGCTCCATCTTCATCTGCTGTCCGGCCTGCTGGCCGGGCTGCTCGTCTACCAGCTGGTCCATGCCATCGCCCCCGTCATCGAGCGTCACATGTCGAGCGGGCGCGCGCGCTGGCTGGCGGTGGTGCTGCTCTCGGTGGTGATCGTGGGCGGCCTGGCCGGGCTCACGGCCGCCGTGATCGATCACGTCGAGCACACCGTGCCGAATCTCCAGGGCCTGATGGGCCAGGTCATGCAGCTGGTCGACCAGGCGCGCGGGCGCGTGCCGGGCTGGGTGGCCAACGTGCTGCCGGTGGACGCCGCGCAGATGAAGCTGAAGGCCACCGGCCTGATGTCCAAGCACATGGACCAGCTCCAGCAGGGCGGCAAGAGCGCCGCGCGGATCTTCGGCCATGTGCTGTTCGGGATGATCATCGGCGCGATGATCGCGATCGGCGTCGATCGCAACAAGGCGCGCCGCCCGCTCACCACGGCGCTGCTGGGGCGGGTCGGGGCCTTCGCGGAAGCGTTCCGCCGCATCGTGTTCGCTCAGATCAAGATCTCGGCGATCAACGCCACCTTCACCGCCATCTACCTGCTCGCGGTGCTGCCGGTGGTGCACGTGAAGATGCCGCTCGCCAAGACCCTGGTGCTGGTGACCTTCATCGTCGGGCTGCTGCCGGTGATCGGCAACCTGATCTCGAACACGCTGATCGTGGCGGTGTCGCTGTCGGTGGGGGTGGGCACCGCGATCGCTTCGCTGACCTTCCTGATCCTGATCCACAAGCTCGAATACTTCCTGAACGCGCGCATCATCGGCGGCCAGATCGAGTCGCGGGCCTGGGAATTGCTGCTCGCCATGCTGGTGATGGAAGCGGCCTTCGGCGTGCCGGGCGTGATCGCCGCGCCGATCTTCTATGCCTACATCAAGCGCGAGCTGGCCACGCTGCGCCTGATCTGAGGGCGGCCATCGCGGCCGCCCGCCTCACGCTCAACGGAACACGACCGTCTTCGTGCCGTTCAACAGGATGCGATGCTCGACGTGCCATTTCACGGCGCGCGCGAGCGTCACGCATTCGACGTCGCGGCCGATCGCGGTGAGCTGCTCCGGCGTCATGCTGTGGTCCACGCGCTCCACTTCCTGCTCGATGATCGGACCTTCGTCGAGGTCGGTCGTCACGTAGTGCGCGGTCGCGCCGATCAGCTTCACGCCGCGGTCGAAGGCCTGGTAGTAGGGCTTGGCGCCCTTGAAGCTGGGCAGGAACGAGTGATGGATGTTGATCGCGCGGCCGGCCAGTTGCTCGCAGAGCTGCGGCGAGAGGATCTGCATGTAGCGCGCCAGCACCACCAGGTCGGTCGCATGCTCGCCGATCACCTCCAGCACGCGCGCTTCCTGCGCGGCCTTGGCTTCGGCCGAGGCGCCCGCGGCCAGCGGGAAGTGGTGGAAGGGCACGTCGTAGCTGGCCGCCAGCTGGTAGAAGTCCTTGTGGTTCGAGACGATCGCGGCGATCTCGATCGGCAGCTGGCCGGTGCGATAGCGGAACAGCAGGTCGTTCAGGCAGTGGCCGATCTTCGAGACCAGGATCACCACGCGCGGCTTCTTCAGCGCGTCGTGCATCTCCCAATGCATCGCGAAACGCTCGGCGAGCGGCGCGAATTCGTTGCGCAGCGTCTCGAGCGTCGACTCGGCGTCGCTGTTGGTGGTCTGGTCGAAATGCACGCGCATGAAGAATTCGCCGGTGCGGCTGTCGCCGAACTGGGCCGAATCGACGATGTTGGTATCGCGTTCGAACAGGAAACCCGAGACGGCATGCACGATGCCGTGCTTGTCGGGGCAGGACAGTTTCAGGATAAAGCTATGGTCGGTCGACATGACCGCACCTCCATCATTCCAATCGATTGAATCCGTTCGGCGCTCGCGCGGCAGGCCGGCGAGCGTCGCTTGAAGCGTTCAGGGCGCCGCGCCCGGCGGCGGCGCGAACAGCGCGTCGATGCCGGGTACCGCGCCGGGCGCCAGGGCGCGATGGCGCAGCAGGCTGTCGAGGATCGCCAGGCTCGCGTCCATGGTGGCCTGGCCGGCCTCGAGCCAGCGGATCACCTCGTCGGCGCCGGCCAGCCGGTGCTCGGCCACTTCGCCGTCCTGGTTGCGCGGCACGAAATCGGCCGGCAGCGGCAGGTCGTAGACGAAGATTTGCTCGGCCTGGGTGCCTTCCGGGATCTCGCAGAGCACGTGCACGGTGCGTCCCGCGATCGCGCGCGCGGCCAGCGCGGCCGGGATGCCGGCCTCTTCCCAGCATTCCTTGGCGAGCGTGTCCTCGATGCCGAGGCCCCAGCCGATCCCGCCCGCCACCACGTTGTCGAGCATGCCCGGGTCGGTGGCCTTGCTCTCGCTGCGCCGGCCGATCCACATCCGCAGCGGCTGCGCGGTCGCGTATTCTACGATGCCGTTCAGGTGCACCGCGTAGGTCATGGTGCCGAACAAGCGCGAGGCGGCGCGCTCGATATAGGCCAGCGGCGGCGCGTCGAATTCGTTGCGGATCGCGTAGATCTCGTTGCGCCAGCCCGGAATCCGCCCCTCGGCGGCCAGCGCGCCGATCACGCTGGCCAGCGCCATGCTGCGCGTATCGGGCGTGTCGAGCGTCTCGGCCAGCATCACACGCCGCGCATCGATCTCGAACACGTCGGGCCAGCGAGCCAGCGCGGCGACGTCGCCGCGCCGAATCCAGCCGACCTGCTGGCCGGCGATCACGAAGGGCAGATGGGCGCCGGCATCGAAGCGGCGCGCGGCGGCAAGGCAGGGGAAGCGCATCGCCGGCCTCAGTCCTTGAGGGCGATGCGCAGGCCCAGGCCGATGAAGGTCGCACCCGCCAGCCGGTCCAGCCAGACGCCGGCACGCGGCCGGCGCTTGAGCCAGGCGCCCAGCACGCCCGCGCCCAGGCCGAAGATCGAGAACACCACGGCCGACTGCAGCATGAACAGCACGCCGAGCTCGAACATCTGCAGCGAAACCGCCTGGCCGCCGTGCACGTCGACGAACTGCGGCAGGAACACCACGAAGAACAGCGTCACCTTGGGATTGAGCATGTTGCCGATCACGCTCTGGCGGAAGATCGTGGCGAGCGGCTGCGCAGGACGCGTGTCGGCGGTGGCCAGCCCCTGGCTGCGCAGTGCCTTGATGCCGATCCAGATCAGGTAGGCCGCGCCCGCGAACTTCAGGATATGGAAGGCCACCGGCGAGGAACGCAGCAGCGCGGCCACGCCGAACGCGGCCAGCGTGGTGTGGAACAGCACCCCGGCCGAGAAGCCGAGCGCGGCCACCAGGCCCGCGGCGCGGCCCTGCGAGATGCCGCGCGCGAGCACCTGGAGGTTGTCGGGACCGGGCGCGACCGTGATCGCGATCGAGGCGGCGAGGAACAGCAGGAAGTTCGGCATGGCAAGGGCTCGCTGGAACGAGAGGAAGAAACGAATCGATGACGCATCGCGCGGGCGGCACGCGAGCGCGACGCGATCCCGGCAAGCCTGCGGGCCTGCCGGGCGCGGGCTCAGTGGCCCGAGAACTCGGTGACCGTATAGAGCGGCAGGCCGGCGCCGCGCAGCAGCGCCGAGCCGCCCAGCTCCGGCAGGTCGATGATCGCCGCGCCTTCCACCACGGTCGCGCCGAGCCGTTCGAGCAGCTTCTTGCCGGCCATCATGGTGCCGCCGGTGGCGATCAGGTCGTCGACGATGATCACGCGGTCGCCGGGCTTGCAGGCATCCTCGTGGATCTCGACGGTCGCGTTGCCGTATTCGAGCTCGTAGGATTCGGACTGGGTCTTGTAGGGCAGCTTGCCGAGCTTGCGGATCGGCACGAAGCCGACGCCGAGCTCGTAGGCCACGATCGGCGCGATGATGAAGCCGCGCGCGTCGAGCCCCGCCACGTAGTCGAGCTTGGCCTCCACATAGCGCTCGACCAGCAGGTCGACCAGCACGCGCAGCGCCTTCGCGCTCTGCAGGATCGGGGTGATGTCGCGGAACTGCACGCCCGGCTGCGGCCAGTCCGGCACCGTGCGCACGTGGCGGCGGACGAACTCGGCGGGATCGGGCGACACGCCCGATGGCTGGTGGCTCATGAACTTCTCCGAAAAAACGGCGCACGTGGGCCCGCGCGCCGTTCATGACAAGCAAATTGAAAGAAATGACGGGGTCGAAACCGTCGATCCCGCCTGCGCCGCGGGTGGCGGCCGGCGGGACGATCAGGCGGCGGAACCCTCGCGGCGATGGCGCGACAGCCGTTCCTCGGCCATCGACAGCGCCTCCGGCAAGCCGCGCAGCACCAGGATGTCGGCCGCGCGCAGCTTGGTTTCCGGGTCCGGCTCGACGCCACGGATGCCATGGCGGCGGATCGCCGTGACCTCGAGGCCGAGCGCGTAGAGCCCGACTTCCTCGAGGGAGCGGCCGACCGCGTCCGAGCGCGCGTCGACCGGCATCGATTGTAGCCGCACCTGCTCGTGGTCGTCGTCGTCCGCGTCGTCGGCGCCGCGGAAATAGCCGCGCAGCAGGCTGTAGCGCTCGTCGCGCATCTCCTCCACGCGGCGCACCACGCGCCGCATCGGCACGCCCATCAGCACCAGCGTGTGCGAGGCCAGCATCAGGCTGCCCTCGACGATTTCCGGGATCACCTCGGTGGCGCCGGCCGCCAGCAGCTTTTCCAGGTCGGCGTCGTCGACCGTGCGCACGATCGCCGGCAGGCTGGGCTCGAGCTCGTGGACGTTGTGCAGCACGCGCAGCGCCGAAGGCGTGTTCGCGTAGGTGACGGCGACCGCCGCGGCGCGGTGGATACCGGCGGCCAGCAGCGATTCGCGGCGCGCCGCGTCGCCGAACACCACCGATTCGCCGGCCGCGGCCGCGGCCGTCACGCGATCCGGGTCGAGATCGAGCGCGACATAGGCGATGCCTTCCTGTTCGAGCATGCGCGCCAGGTTCTGGCCCGCGCGGCCGTAGCCACAGATGATCACGTGGCCTTGCTGCTTGAGGCTCTGGGTGGCGATGCGCGTCATCTGCAGCGACTGCTGCATCCATTCGGTCGAGGACAGGCGCATCACGATCCGGTCGGCGTTCTGGATCAGGAACGGCGCGGCCAGCATCGACAGCAGCATCGAGGCCAGGATCGCCTGCAGCAGGGTGCTGTCGACCAGGTGGCGGTCGAGGATCAGGTTCAGCATCACGAAGCCGAACTCGCCGGCCTGCGCGAGGCCCAGCCCGGTGCGCATCGCCACGCCCGGCGCGGCGCCGAACAGGCGCGCCAGGCCGGTGATGGTGGCCGCCTTCAGGCCGACCTGGCCGACGAAGAAGCCGATCACCAGGAACGGGTGGGTCCAGATCACGCGCGGGTCCAGCAGCATCCCGGTGGTGACGAAGAACAGGCCGAGCAGCACGTCGCGGAACGGCTTGATGTCCTCCTCCACCTGGTGCCGGTAAGGCGTCTCCGAGATCAGCATGCCGGCGATGAAGGCGCCCAGCGCCAGCGACAGCCCGAAGCGGTCGGTGATGAAGGCCGCGCCGAGCGTGACCAGCAGCAGGTTGAGCACGAACAGTTCCTGGGAGCGGCGCCGCGCCACCACGTTGAACCAGCGCGTCATGAACTTCTGGCCGACGAACAGCAGCAGCGCCAGCGCGATCACGATCTTCACCGCCGCCAGGCCCAGGGTGACCATCAGGTCCTTCGAGGATTCGCCGCCGAAGGCCGAGATCACGATCAGCAGCGGCACCACGGCCAGGTCCTGGAACAGCAGCACGCCGAAGATGTTGCGCCCGTGCGCGGTCTCGATCTCGAGCCGCTCGGCCAGCATCTTCGAGACGATCGCCGTCGAGGACATCGCCAGCGCGCCGCCCAGCGCGACGCTGCCCTGCCAGGTGATGTGCACCCAGCGCTCGAAGACGAAACCGAGCAGCACCGCCACCGCCAGCGTGACCACCACCTGCATCAGCCCGAGCCCGAACACCAGCCTCTGCATCGCCCGCAGCTTGGCCAGCGAGAACTCCAGGCCGATCGAGAACATCAGGAACACCACGCCGAACTCGGCCAGGTGCTCGGCGCGTTCGAGGTCGCCCGCGAAACCGAGCGCGTGCGGGCCGACCACGATGCCGACGGTCAGGTAGCCGAGCATCGGCGGCAGGTTCAGCGAGCGGAACACGACCACACCCACCACTGAAGCCAGCAGCAGCAGGAGCGTCATTTCGAGCGGGGAAATCACGTGCAAAAGAGTCCTCGTTCGTCAGGGCGTCGCGGCAGGCGGACGCGGGTGGTGCCGCCCCGGGGGCGGCGCGGTGGGCGAGGACATGACTCCGTCGGGAGCGCGGTCCTGGCGCCCGGCGCGGCGAACAAACGCCTTTGCTATACTCCGCGCATGATAGCGAAAATCAATGATGACCGGGCGCTCGCGCTCGCCCGCGACGTGCTCGACATCGAGGCGGACGCCGTACGCGCACTGCGTGACCAGCTCGATGGCGGCTTCGTCGGCGCGGTCGGCCTGCTGCTGAACTGCCGCGGGCGCGTGGTGGTTTCCGGCATCGGCAAGTCCGGCCATATCGCGCGCAAGATCGCCGCGACGCTGGCCAGCACCGGCACCCCCGCCTTCTTCGTGCATCCGGCCGAGGCCAGCCATGGCGACCTGGGTATGGTAACGGCCGATGATGTCTTCATCGCGATCTCCAATTCGGGCGAATCCGAGGAGTTGGTCGCGATCCTGCCGCTGATCAAGCGGCTCGGCGCCAAGCTGATCGCCATGACCGGCCGGCCGCAGTCGAGCCTCGCGCAATTGTCCGATGTTCACCTGTATGCCGGCGTCGAGAAGGAAGCCTGCTCGCTGAACCTCGCGCCGACCGCCAGCACCACCGCCGCGCTCGCGCTGGGCGACGCGCTGGCGGTGGTGGTGCTCGACGCGCGCGGCTTCGGTCCCAACGATTTCGCGCGCTCGCATCCGGGCGGCTCGCTGGGCCGGCGCCTGCTGACCCACGTGCGCGACGTGATGCGCACCGGCGACGAGGTGCCGACCGTGCGCCTCACCGCCACGCTCTCCGACGCGCTGTTCCAGATCACCGCCAAACGCATGGGCATGACCGTGGTGATCGACGAGCAGGACCGCGTGGCCGGCATCTTCACCGACGGCGACCTGCGCCGCGTGCTCGAGCGCGACGGCGATTTCCGCCGCCTGCCGATCGCCGACGTGATGACGCGCCACCCGCGCAGCATCGCCCCCGATCACCTGGCCGTCGAGGCCGTGGAACTGATGGAACGCTATCGGATCAACCAGATGCTGGTGACCGATGCCGACGGCGTGCTGATCGGCGCGCTCAACATGCACGACCTGTTCTCGAAGAAGGTGATCTGATGTCCGCTGCTCCCGCCACGGCCGCCGAACGCGCGAGCCGCGTCAAGCTGATGATTTTCGATGTCGACGGCGTGCTGACCGACGGCGGCCTGCACTTCACGGCCGCCGGCGACACCATGAAGTCGTTCAACTCCCAGGATGGCCACGGCCTCAAGCTGCTGCGCGAGGCCGGCATCGACACCGCGATCATCACCGGGCGCCGCTCGGAGATCGTCGCGGTGCGCGCCAGGGAACTGAGGATCAGCCATCTGTACCAGGGCGTCGAGCACAAGCTCAGCGCCTTCGCCGAATTGCTGCAGGCCACCGGCCTCAAGTCCGACGAATGCGGCTACATGGGCGACGACTGGCCCGACCTCGGCGTGATGGCGCGCTGCGGCTTCGTGGCCGCGCCGGCCAACGCGCATCCCGACGTGATCGCGCGCGCCCACTGGGTGTCCGAGGCACGCGGCGGCCATGGCGCCGCGCGCGAGGTGGTCGACACCATCCTGCGCGCCCAGGGCCGCTACGAGGCCCTGCTGGCCGCCGCGCTCGGAGCCTGACGCATGTTCCCCCGCCTCCACCTGAGCTCGCTGCTGCCGATCCTCGCGCTGGCCGCGCTGGCCGGCGTCACCTACTGGCTGCTGCAGGCCACCCTGCCGCCGCCGGGCGAGGCGGTGGCGCGCCCGAAGACGCATTCGCCCGACTATTTCGCCGACAACTTCTCGGTCACCGAGCTCGACCAGTCGGGCGCGACCCAGTACCGGCTGACGGCCGCCAAGCTGATCCACTACGAGGACGACGAGACCAGCCAGCTCACCCAGCCGGCGATGCGCGCGTTCCAGCCCGGCAAGCCGGTGGTCACGGCCACCTCCAGGCGCGGCACCGTCAACGGCGACGTGTCGATCGTCGATCTCTACGACGACGCCAGGATCCTGCGCGCGGCCGGCGCCGGCGATCCGCCGATGGAAGCCGATTCCGAACATTTCCGCGTGCTCGTCAACGACGATGTGATCGAGACCGAAAAGCCGGTTAAACTTCAGCGCGGTTTGTCGATCGCCAATGCGACCAACGGCATGAAGTACAACAATGTCACCCGGGTCATCGACCTGTACGGCAACGTCCGCGGCACGATCGCCGCGTCCGACGTGTCCGGCGGCCCTTCCGGCCAATCCAAGTAACCCAGCTTGCGTGACTGCATGAACGAATCGTTCCCTAGTTTTTTCATCGGCGGCGCGCGGCGCGCTGTCCGCGCCGGGCTTGCCGCGGCCTTCGTCGCGCTGGCGCTGCCCGGCGCCGTGTCGCTCGCGCATGCGGAAAAGGCGGACCAGAACAAGCCGATCAACGTCGAAGCCGACAACCTGACCTATGACGACCTGAAGCAGGTCACGGTCGCGACCGGCAATGTCGTGATCACGAAGGGCACGATCCTGATCAAGGGCGACCGCGTCGAGGTGCGCCAGGATCCGCAGGGCTACCAGTACGCGACCGCCACCATGGCGCCGGGCAGCAAGAAGCACGCCTCGTTCCGCCAGAAGCGCGAGGGCCTCGACGAGTACATCGACGGCGATGCCGAGCGCATCGACTACGACGGCAAGCAGGATCTCACCACGCTCACGCGCAATGCCACGGTGCGCCGCCTGCAGGGCCTCACGACGGTGTCCGACACGGTGCACGGCAGCGTGATCACCTACGACGGCCAGCGTGACTTCTACACCGCCAAGGGCGGCAACGACGTGGCCGCGCCGGGCAATCCGACCGGCCGCGTGCGCGCCATGCTGTCGCCCAAGAACGGCGGCCCGGCCCCGCTCAACGGCGCGAGCGCCACGCTCGCGCCGTCGAACTCGATCCAGGAGCCGAACCCGTGAACGCCCTGCCGAACCGCCAGCCCGCCGGCACCACCAGTTCGCTGGTGGTCCGCAACCTGAAGAAGCGCTACGGCTCGCGCACCGTCGTCAAGGACGTGTCCCTCGACGTGAAGAGCGGTGAAGTGGTCGGCCTGCTCGGCCCGAACGGCGCGGGCAAGACCACCTCCTTCTACATGATCGTCGGCCTGGTGCCGCTCGATGCCGGCGACATCTCGCTGAACGGCAGCCCGATCAGCCTGCTGCCGATCCACAAGCGCGCCTCGCTGGGCCTGTCCTACCTGCCGCAGGAAGCCTCGGTGTTCCGCAAGCTGACCGTCGAGGAAAACATCCGCGCCGTGCTCGAGCTGCAGCACGGCGACAACGGCAAGCTGCTTAGCAAGGACGAGATCACCTCGCGCGCCGAGGCCCTGCTCGACGAGCTGCAGATCGGCCATCTGCGCGACAACCCGGCGCTGTCGCTGTCGGGCGGCGAGCGCCGCCGCGTCGAGATCGCCCGCGCGCTGGCCAGCAACCCCAGCTTCATCCTGCTCGACGAGCCCTTCGCCGGCGTCGATCCGATCGCGGTGCTGGAGATCCAGAAGATCGTCAAGTTCCTGAAGCAACGGAACATCGGTGTGCTGATCACCGACCACAACGTGCGCGAGACGCTCGGCATCTGCGACCACGCCTACATCATCAGCGACGGCTCGGTGCTCGCCGCCGGCGCCCCGCAGGACATCATCGAGAACGAAAGCGTCCGCCGCGTCTATCTCGGCGAACATTTCCGCATGTAAGCCGGCGCGTGGCGCCGCGTGCCCGGCGCCGCCCCGCCTGCCGGCCCGCCGGGCATCCGCGCCCGGTCGCAAGCTCCGTGCGCCGTCCCGGCGACCACGCACGGGCCGGCGCATCGCGCGCTTCGTATCATCCCGCCTCCCGCAACGCGCCGCCTACGTGGCAAACTTCAGGTAACGATTCCTTTTTGCCATGAAAGCCAGCCTCCAACTTCGCCTGTCGCAGCACCTCGCGCTCACGCCCCAGCTCCAGCAGTCGATCCGGCTGCTGCAGCTGTCGACGCTCGAACTGCAGCAGGAAGTCGCGATGGCCGTCGCCCAGAATCCGCTGCTCGAGAACGACGAATGGATCGCGAGCCCGCTGCGCGTGGCCGCCGACGGCTCGCTGATCGCGCAGAGCCCGCCTTCCTCGACGCCCGAGCCGATGCACGGCGGCGGCTCGAACGGCAGCGAGACTTCCGGCGAGCGCGGCGAACGCGACGACTCGCGCAATGGCGACGACTACGACTACAACGCCGACAGCGGCGATTCGGGCCAGTGGAATCTCGACGACTACGGCCGCTCCTCGGGCGCCTCCGACGACGACGACCTCCCGCCGCTGCAGGTGCACGAGGCCTCGACCTCGCTGCGCGAGCATCTGTCCGCGCAATTGCGCGTGACCCAGGCGGGCCCGCGCGACCGCGCGCTGGTGATGTTCCTGATCGAATCGCTCGACGACGACGGTTATCTCGGCGCGGGGCTCGACGAGGTCCTGACCGACCTGCCCGAGGAACTGGAGGTCGAGCTCGACGAACTGGGCGCCGCGCTGGCGCTGCTGCACAGCTTCGACCCGGCCGGCGTGGGCGCGCGCTCGGCATCCGAATGCCTGCGCCTGCAATTGTTGCGGCTCGATCCGTCCCCCACGCGCACGCTGTCGCTCGACATCGTCTCCCAGCATCTCGAGCTGCTGGCCGCGCGCGACTTCACGCGGCTGCGCAAGCAGTTGAAGGCCAACGACGACGAACTGCGCGACGCCCATGCGCTGATCCGCTCGCTGGAGCCCTTCCCGGGCGCCGCCTACGGCAAGACCGAGGCGGACTACGTGGTGCCCGACATCATGGTCAGGAAGAGCGGCCAGAACTGGCTCGCCGAGCTCAATCCCGAGGTGGTGCCGAAGCTGCGCATCAACCACCTGTACGCCAATATCCTGCGCAACAGCCGGGGCGATCCGGGCGCCGGTTCGCTCAAGCAGCAGCTCCAGGAAGCGCGCTGGCTGATCAAGAATATCCAGCAGCGATTCGAGACCATCCTGCGTGTCGCGCAGGCCATCGTGGAGCGTCAGAAAAACTTTTTCGCGCATGGTGAAATTGCCATGCGCCCCTTGGTTTTGCGGGAAATAGCTGATACGCTGGGCCTACACGAGTCGACTGTCTCCCGTGTGACAACCGGCAAGTACATGCTGACCCCGTTCGGCACTCTTGAATTTAAGTACTTCTTCGGATCACACGTGTCGACGGATACCGGGGGCGCTGCCTCTTCCACGGCAATCCGCGCCCTCATCAAGCAACTGATAGGAGCCGAAGACCAGAAATCTCCTCTTTCGGACAGCCGAATAGCCGAGCTGCTGGCGGAACAAGGCTTCGTGGTCGCGCGCCGCACCGTTGCGAAGTATCGCGAAGCCCTCAAGATCCCCGCGGTGAATCTGCGCAAGTCTCTGTAGCCCGCTGCTCGCGGCGGGCGTTTTCCGGCCACCGCGCTGTCGAAGGCATAGTCCGCCCCCGGGGCCCGCTCCGCATCGATCAACGGAGATCGCTCCCGCCGGCAGACGCCGCCTGTAGATACGCCGGGGTCACCTGCATGGAGAAGCACTATGAACCTGAAGATCAGTGGACACCATCTCGAAGTGACGCCTGCCATTCGCGAACACGTGATCACCAAGCTCGATAGGGTGCTACGGCATAGCGACCAGGTGATTGATGGCACTGTGATCCTCTCGGTCGACAACCATAAGGAAAAGGACAAGCGGCAGCGTGCGGAAATCAACCTGCACCTGAAGGGCAAGAAAGAGATTTTCGTCGAAAGCATCAACGGCGATCTGTACGCGGCGATCGATCTGCTGATCGACAAGCTCGACCGCCAGGTGGTCAAGCACATGGAACGTCTGCAGACGCACGCGCACGATCCGATCAAGCATCAACCGGCCATCGTCGACCAGGCCGAACAGCCGCCGCAATGAACCCGGCGCCTCGCGCGCCCGCCAAACCGCCCGTTCCGACGGGCGGTTTTTCGTTCCACGTCGGCATGGCGTGGCGTACGAACCAGGTCGCTCACGCCGCACCATGCGAACGTCCGTGCTCTATAATGTGCGGGTTATTACCGGGTGGCGTCGGCGCTCCGGCTTGACGTGCACACAAGCCTGCCTCGATCGACGCCTCGCATCCTGCCCGACATGGAAACTTCGTCCAACGCCGCGAGGAGACCCCAGGCCACCCCCTTGCCTGCCAACATGAATCGCCTAGCCAAAATCCTGCCACTGGAGAATGTCGTCATCGACCTCTCCGTCACCAGCAAGAAACGCGTGTTCGAACAAGCCGGCCTGATTTTCGAGAATCAGAACGGCATCGCGCGCAGCATCGTCACCGACAACCTGTTCGCGCGCGAGCGTCTCGGCTCGACAGGTCTCGGCGAAGGCGTCGCCATTCCGCATGGCCGCATCAAGGGCCTCAAGCATCCGCTGGCCGGCTTCGTGCGCCTCGCCGAGGCGATCCCCTTCGAAGCCCCGGACGGCCAGCCCGTCTCGCTGCTCATCTTCCTGCTGGTGCCCGAACAGGCCACCCAGCAGCACCTCGAGATCCTGTCCGAAATCGCGCAACTGCTGTCCGACCGCGACGCGCGCGAACGCCTGCATACCGAACCGGATCGCCACGAGTTGCATCGACTCCTCACTCAATGGCAACCTTGAGCTGATTCGGGCGGAAGCTGCCCCACGACGGGCGGCGTCCACCGCCCGGCCTGCCCGCCCGCAGCCGGTCCCGGCGCCGCAGCGCTGACGCCTCGCCGCACCGGCCATTTGGAGTGACGCAGTCCATGGATACGTCCAGCATCAACGCCCAGAGCATCTTCGACGACAACGCAGCCATGCTGAAATTGAGCTGGCTGACGGGGCATGAAGGCTGGGAACGCGGCTTTTCCGCCGAGACGGTCGGCAATGCGACCTCCAGCGCCGACCTGGTCGGCCACCTGAACCTGATCCACCCGAACCGGATCCAGGTGCTCGGCGAGGCCGAGATCGAGTACTACCAGCGCCAGACCGACGAGGATCGCTCGCGTCACATGGCCGAGCTGATCGCCCTCGAACCGCCGTTCCTGGTGGTTGCCGGCGGCGCCGCCGCCCCGCCCGAGCTGGTGCTGCGCTGCACGCGCTCGTCCACGCCGCTGTTCACCACGCCGATGTCGGCCGCCGCCGTGATCGACAGCCTGCGCCTGTACATGTCGCGCATCCTCGCGCCGCGCGCCACGCTGCACGGCGTGTTCCTCGACATCCTCGGCATGGGCGTGCTGCTGACCGGCGATTCGGGCCTCGGCAAGAGCGAGCTGGGCCTCGAACTGATCAGCCGCGGCCACGGCCTGGTGGCCGACGACGCGGTCGACTTCGTGCGACTTGGCCCCGATTTCGTCGAGGGCCGCTGCCCGCCGCTGCTGCAGAACCTGCTCGAGGTGCGCGGCCTGGGCCTGCTCGACATCAAGACCATCTTCGGGGAAACCGCGGTGCGCCGGAAGATGAAGCTCAAGCTGATCGTCCAGCTGGTGCGGCGCCCCGACGGCGAATTCCAGCGCCTGCCGCTGGAAAGCCAGACCGTCGACGTGCTGGGCCTGCCGATCAGCAAGGTGACCATCCAGGTGGCGGCCGGCCGCAACCTCGCGGTGCTGGTCGAGGCGGCCGTGCGCAATACGATCCTGCAACTGCGCGGCATCGACACGCTGCGCGACTTCATGGACCGCCAGCGGCTGGCCATGCAGGACCCGGACAGCCAGTTTCCCGGCAAGCTGGTCTAGCGCCGAACCGGCGCGCCGGGCGCGCGCCGTCACACCATGCCACGCCCCGCCCTGTCATACAGGGGCGGTAAGCCGGTGCTATGATGAACCGTCTGGATTCCAGCCCTCCCATGCGCATCGTCCTCATCACCGGCATCTCCGGCTCCGGCAAGTCCGTCGCGCTCAACGCGCTCGAGGACTCCGGCTATTACTGCGTCGACAATCTCCCGCCACGCGTGCTGCCCGAACTCGTCCGCTATATCGCCGACGAAGGCCAGCGCCGCCTGGCGGTGGCAATCGACGCGCGCTCGAGCGGCTCGCTCGACGAGATGCCCGGCCTGATCCGCGAGCTGTCGCAGCATCACGACGTGCGTGTGCTGTTCCTCAATGCCAGCACCCAGGCGCTGATCCAGCGCTTCTCGGAAACGCGCCGCCGTCACCCGCTGTCGGGCTCGCCCTCGCATGACGCCGATGTCGGCCTGCTGTCCTCGCTGGAGGAGGCGATCGAGCGCGAACGCGAGCTGGTCGCGCCGCTGGCCGGCTTCGGCCACGAGATCGACACCAGCAACCTGCGCGCGAACGTGCTGCGTACCTGGGTGAAACGCTTCATCGAGCAGCAGAACGACGCCCTGGTGCTGATGTTCGAATCCTTCGGCTTCAAGCGCGGCGTGCCGCTCGACGCCGACTTCATGTTCGACGTGCGCGCGCTGCCGAATCCCTATTACGACCGCGAGCTGCGGCCGCTGACCGGGCTCGACCAGCCCGTCATCGCTTTCCTCGATGCACTGCCGATCGTCCACCAGATGATCGACGACATCGAGAGCTTCCTCGTCAAATGGCTGCCGCATTTCCGCGACGACAACCGCAGCTATCTGACGGTCGCGATCGGCTGCACGGGCGGCCAGCATCGCTCGGTGTTCATTGCGGAGACGCTCGCCGCGCGTCTGTCGCAGCAGGCGAACGTGATTGTGCGGCATCGTGACGCACCGGTGGATGCCGAGGCGTCATCGCGGCTCGTCAGCTAAGGCCCGAGCCGCACCTCTCCAGGAGGCTGCGCATGTCCTCGCTTTCGACGCGGCTCGTCGATCTGCCGCTGTTCCCGCTGCACACGGTGCTGTTTCCGGGCGGCCTGCTGCCGCTCAAGGTATTCGAGGCGCGTTACGTCGACATGGCGCGCGCCTGCCTGCGCGAGAAGCTGCCGTTCGGCGTCTGCCTGCTCAAGAGCGGGCCCGAGGTGGCGCACGACGATGAGGTGGCGGTGCCCGAGACGATCGGCTGCATGGCCGAGATCATCGAATGCGATACCGGCGAATTCGGCATGCTGCTGCTGCGCACGGTCGGCACCCAGCGTTTCGAGCTGCTCTCGCATCGCGTCGAATCGAACGGGCTGCTGGTCGGCATCGCCGAGCCGCTGCCCGAGGACCAGCCGCTCGACGGCGAACTGTCGATCGCGCAGTTCGGCGCCTGCGCGGAAGTGCTGGAACGGATCATCGAGGCGCTGCGCAACGTGAAGTCGGGCGAGCTGCCGTTTCTCGAGCCCTTCCATTTCGACGAGCCGAGCTGGGTTGCGAATCGCCTCGCCGAGGTGCTGCCGCTGGACCTGCGAATGCGGCAGAAGCTGATGGAGTTTCCCGACGTGGGCGCGCGCATCGACGCCGTGCATCAGGTGCTCAAGCGTCACGACTGGCTCTGAGGCTCAGGCCCGCCCCAGGCTCGGCTACCCCTTCAAGCTCGCGCGGCGCCCAGAGGCGCGCCGCGCCCATCTTCCCTCTTCTCAGATCAGCGGCCCGCTCAGGCTGTCGAGCAGCTTGCGCACGGGCGCCGGCAGGCCATAGGCGTCGAGCCGCGCCAGCGGCACCCATTCGGTATCGGCGCTGGCCGCCACCAGCATGCCGCCTGTCGCCTGCGCCGCGCCGATGTCGGCGATGCGCGGCTCGATCTCCAGCCGGAAATGCGTGAAGACATGCGTGAACGGCGCCAGCGGAATCACCGCCTCGGCGCCGAATTCGCGCACGCGCTGCAGGGCCGCCGCGTCGCCGTCGGCCTCGGGCAGGCTCCAGAGGCCGCCCCAGATGCCGGTGGGCGGGCGCCGCTCCAGCAGCACCGTGTCGCCGTCGCGCAGCACCAGCATCCAGGTGCGCCGCGTCGGCACCGCCTTCTTCGGGCGCGCGGCCGGCAGTTCGCGCTGCCGGCCCGTGGTATTGGCCACGCAGTCGGCCGCGAACGGGCAGCGCTTGCAATCGGGCTTGCCGCGCCCGCACAAGGTCGCGCCGAGATCCATCAGCCCCTGCGTGTAGGCGCTGATGCCGGCATCGTCGGCTTCGCGCGGGAACAGCCGCTCGGCCAGCGCCCACATCCCGTTCTCCACGCGCTTTTCGCCCGGGAACCCCTCCACGCCGAACACGCGTGCCAGCACGCGCTTGACGTTGCCGTCGAGGATCGGCGCGCGCGCGCCGAACGCGAACGAGGCGATCGCCGCCGCGGTCGAGCGGCCGATGCCGGGCAGCTCGGCGAGCGCCTCGGGAGATTCGGGAAAGCGCCCGCCATGCTCGTTCATCACCACCTGCGCGCAGCGATGCAGGTTGCGCGCCCGCGTGTAGTAGCCGAGCCCGGCCCACAGCGCCATCACCTGGTCGGCCGGCGCGGCGGCCAGCGCGGCGACATCGGGGAAGTGCTCGAGGAAGCGCTGGTAATAAGGCACCACCGTCGATACCTGGGTCTGCTGCAGCATGATTTCCGACAGCCAGATCCGGTACGGATCGCGCGTGTTCTGCCACGGCAGGTCGTGGCGGCCGTGCTCGCGCTGCCAGGCGATCAGGCGGGTGGCGAAGCTCGCTTCGAGCGGTGTCGCGGGCGCGGCCGGCGCCGCTTGGGTAGGTGGGGGTTTCAAGATGTTTTCAACGCTGGCAATTCGGACAGAAATAGGTCGACCGCTGGCCCTGCACGATCTGGCGAATCGGCGTGCCGCATACGCGGCACGGTTCGCCCGCGCGATCATAGACGAAGCAGTCGAGCTGGAAATAGCCGCTTTCGCCGTTGCTGCCGACGAAATCGCGCAAGGTGCTGCCGCCGCGCTCGATCGCGTCGGCCAGCGTGGCGCGCACCGCCTCGGCCAGCCGCTCGTAGCGCGGCAGCGAGACCCGGCCAGCCGCCGTGGTCGGCCGGATGCCGGCGCGAAACAGGCTTTCCGAGGCATAGATGTTGCCGACCCCGACCACGATGTCGCCGGCCAGCAGCGCCTGCTTCACCGAAACGGTGCGCCCGCGCGTGCGTCGGTACAGCAGCGCGGCCGTGAAGGCCGGCGAGAACGGCTCCACGCCGAGGCTGGTGAGCAGGTGGTGCTCGTGGATGTCGCCCTGCTCGCGCGGGTGCCAGAGTACCGCGCCGAAGCGGCGCGGGTCGCGAAAACGCAGCACGCAGGCGTCGAAGATCCAGTCGATATGGTCGTGCTTGCCGGCCTGGGGCGCGACGCCGCCCGGCAGCACGCGCAAGGTGCCCGTCATGCCGAGATGGACGATGAACCAGCCGGCGTCGAGCTCGAACAGCAGGTACTTGCCGCGCCGCTCGACGCGCAGCACCTCGCGCGACTCGAGCGCCGCCGCGAAATTCTCGGGGACGGGCCAGCGCAGCATCGCGGTGCGCACGTCGACGCGCCTGACGCGGTGCCCGGCGACGAAGGGTTCGATTCCGCGACGTGTAACCTCGACTTCCGGCAACTCTGGCATGGTTTTGTGGTCTGTGGGTGGCTAGGGGCGATGGTGCGCGTATTGTAGCGAGCGCGTTACAATCGTCCGAAACCTCGAACGGATTTCCATGACCTTGTCCTCGACGCTGTCTTCGAAGCGCCCCGCCGCCCACGCGCGCCGTGCGTTCGCCTTCCCGGTCCGCCGCGCACTCGGCGCCGCGCTGCTCGCCGCATGGACGTTCGGCGCCATGCCCGTTCACGCCCAGACGCCCGCCTCCGGCGCCGCCGTCACCGCGCCGGCCGGCGCGGCCGACGACGATGCGCTGACGCAGAGCGCCTTCTCGCCGGCCTTCCCCGACGAAAAGAAGGACCTGCCCGGCGTGCCGCTGAGCGCGCAGATCGTCTACCAGGTACTGGCGGCCGAGGTCGCGCTGCAACGCGCCCAGCCGGCGCCCGCCTTCCAGACCTATCTCGCCCTGGCGCGCGATACCAAGGATCCGCGGATGGCGCAGCGCGCCACCGAAATCGCGCTGGCCGCGCAAAGCCCGGCCGACGCGCTGGCCGCCGCGAACCTGTGGCGCGAGTACGCACCCGATTCGAATCGCGCGGCCCAGGTCGATGCGGCCCTGCTGGTGCTGGCCGGCAAGCCGCTCGACGCCGAGCCGCTGCTGGGCCGCGAGCTGGCCCGCACCAACGGCGACAACCGCGGCGACGCGATCCTGGCCCTGCAGGCCCTGATCGCGCGCGGCCCGAACCGCGTGGACGGCCTGACGGTGCTGCAGCACCTGCTCAAGGACGACCTGATCCGCCCCGAGGCGCGCCTGGCGATCGCCCGCCAGCAGCTTGCCGTGGACGACAAGCCGGCCGCCGTCACCTCGCTGAAGCAGGCGCTGGAACTGAAGCCCGACTACCTGCCGGCCGCCCTGATGCTCTCGCAGATGGGCCCCGACGAGCGCGCGATCGGCGTGGTCTCGTTCGAGAAATACGTGCAGCAGAACCCCAAGGCGCGCGAAGGGCGCCTGGCGCTGGCCCAGCTCTACCTGGCCGACAATCGTCTCGACGACGCGCAGAAGCAGTTCGAGACCATGCACCGCAACGATCCGAAGGAACCGGCGCCGCTGATGGCGCTGGCCCTGATCAAGATCCAGCAGAAGCAGCTCGACGACGCCTCCAAGTACCTGAAGCAGTACATCGACGCGGCGCAGAAGCTGCCCGATGCCGATGTCGGCCAGGCCTACGTCTACCTCGCGCAGCTCTCGGTCGAGCAGAACAACGACGCGCAGGCCTCGCAGTGGCTCGACAAGATCGACCCGGCCAGCCCGCACTACATTCCGGCGCAGGTCACGCGCGCGCAGATCCTCGCCAAGCAGGGCAAGGTCGACGACGCGCGCAAGGTGCTGGCGGGCCTGCAGGTCAACGATCCGCGCGACGCGGCCGTGATCGCGCGCACCGACGCCTCGCTGCTGTTCTCGGCCAAGCGCTACCGCGAGGCGGCCGACCGGCTCGCCCAGGCCGTCGACGCCTTCCCCGACGATCCCGACCTGCGCTACGACTACGCGATGGCCTCGGAGAAGATCGGCCAGTACACCACCATGGAGCAGCAGCTGCGCGTGCTGATGCGCGCCCAGCCCAACGATCCGCAAGCCTACAACGCGCTCGGCTATTCGCTGGCAGACCGCAACCAGCGCCTGCCCGAGGCGAACGAGCTGATCGAGAAGGCCAGCGCGCTGGCGCCCAAGGATGCCTTCATCATGGACAGCCTCGGCTGGGTCAAGTACCGGCTGGGCGACAACGCGACGGCCGAAAAGATCCTCTCGCGCGCCTACAGCCTGCAGCCGAACGCCGAGATCGGCGCGCACCTCGGCGAGGTGCTCTGGAAGAGCGGCCAGCAGGACAAGGCACGCGACGCCTGGCGCGCCGCGCAGAAGCTCGAGCCCGACAACGACACGCTGGTCAACACGCTCAAGCGCTTCGAGGTACAGGGCCTGTGAGCGTCGCGATCCGATCGATGGGCCGGGGCGCCGCGCTCGCCCCTCTCGCATCCCTTGCCCGCCTCGGCCTGCTCACGCTCGCCGCGGGCGCCCTGCTCGCCGGCTGCGCGACGCAGCGCGCGCCGGCGCCTGTCGCCGCCGGCACCGCGACGCCGGGCGCCGACGTCATCACCACCCAGGCCGCGCACGCCTACACGGGCCGCTTCGCGGTCCGCTACGACGACCGCCTCGGCAAGCCGCAGAACGTCTACGGCAATTTCGCCTGGCAGGAAACCGGCAATGCCATCACGCTCGAGCTGCGCAGCCCGCTCGGCCAGACGCTGGCCATCGTGCGCTCCTCGCCGCAAAACGCCTCGCTCGAGATGCCGGGCCGCGCGCCACGCAGCGCCACCGACGTCGGCCAGCTGATGCGCGACACGCTCGGCTTCGCGCTGCCGCTCGACGGGCTGCGCTACTGGATGCTGCCGCAGCCTTCGCCGTCCACGCCGGCCGACGTGGTGCGCGAGAGCGGCACGCAGATCAAGCAGATCCGCCAGGACGGCTGGACCATCGACTACCTCGCCTACGCCGACGCGCCCGCCACCGGCGTCAAGCGCCTGAACCTGACACGCGAGGATCCGCCGCTCGACATCAAGCTCGTGCTCGACCGCTGATCCCGCCTTTTGCCAAGAAGTCCCCAAGCATGACCGATACATCCCGCTCGCTGCGCGACTGCCTCGCCCCGGCGAAACTCAACCTGTTCCTGCACATCACGGGCCGCCGCCCGGATGGTTACCACTCGCTGCAGACCGTGTTCCAGTTGCTCGACTGGGGCGACCGGCTGCACTACACGCTGCGCGAGGACGGTGAGGTCCACCGCCTCACCGAGGTGGCGGGCGTGCCCGAGGAACAGGACCTGGTGGTGCGCGCCGCGCGCCTGCTGCAGGCTCACACGGGCACCACGCTCGGCGTCGACATCGAGATCGACAAGGTGCTGCCGATGGGCGCGGGCCTGGGCGGCGGCAGCTCCGACGCGGCCACCACCCTGCTCGCCCTGAACCGCCTCTGGAAACTCGACCTGCCGCGCGCTGAACTTCAAGCACTGGCCGTGAAACTGGGCGCCGACGTGCCCTTCTTCGTGTTCGGAAAAAATGCGTTCGCGGAGGGTATCGGAGAGGCACTGGAGCAGGTAGAATTGCCGGCTCGCTGGTTCCTGGTTGTGACGCCTCGAGTTCACGTACCGACCGCTGAAATTTTTTCAGATAAGTCGTTGACAAGAGATTCGAGACCCATCACAATTACGGACTTTCTTGCACAGCAAAGCAGCAAGGGTTGGCCAGACAGCTTCGGCCAAAACGACATGCAAGCGGTTGTGACAAAGAAGTACGCGGAAGTTGCAAAGGTAGTCAAAGCGTTGTATGATTTGACCCCTTCGCGGATGACCGGCTCTGGAGCTAGTGTCTTCGCAGCGTTCGGTAGCAAGCAGGAGGCTCAGGCAGCACAAGCCACCTTGCCGGCAGACTGGAACAGCGCTGTTACCGGAAGCCTGGGTGAACATCCACTCTTCGCTTTCGCGTCATAAGTTTTGCTGCATCGGATGTCCTACACTTCCGGTGAAGCTCAAAGTTGAGTGTAGGGGAGTCGCCAAGTTGGTCAAGGCACCGGATTTTGATTCCGGCATGCGAGGGTTCGAGTCCTTCCTCCCCTGCCAAAGTTTCCTCAGTTATTCCCGCCCCCAGCCCGAAGCAGGTTCATGATGAGCAGCCATGACGGCCTGATGGTTTTCACTGGCAACGCGAACCCCGCGCTTGCGCAGAAAGTCGTCGACAATCTCGGTATTCCGCTTGGCAAGGCCATGGTCAGCCGTTTCTCCGACGGTGAAATCCAGGTCGAGATCCAGGAAAACGTGCGCGGCAAGGACTGTTTCGTCCTGCAGTCCACCTGCGCACCGACGAACGACAACCTGATGGAACTGATGATCATGGTCGATGCGCTCAAGCGCGCATCCGCCGGCCGGATCACCGCCGCCATCCCCTACTTCGGTTATGCGCGCCAGGATCGCCGCCCGCGTTCGGCGCGCGTCGCGATCTCCGCGAAGATCGTCGCGAACATGCTGGAAATCGCCGGCGTCGAGCGGATCATCACGATGGATCTGCATGCCGACCAGATCCAGGGCTTCTTCGATATCCCGGTCGACAACATCTACGCCACGCCGATCCTGCTGGGCGACCTGCGCAAGCAGAACCATCCGGACCTGCTGGTGGTGTCGCCGGACGTCGGCGGCGTGGTGCGCGCCCGGGCGCTGGCCAAGCAACTGAACTGCGATCTCGCGATCATCGACAAGCGTCGCCCGAAGGCGAACGTCGCCGAGGTGATGAACATCATCGGTGAAGTCGAAGGCCGCACCTGCGTGATCATGGACGACATGGTCGATACCGCCGGCACGCTCTGCAAGGCCGCGCAAGTGCTCAAGCAGCGCGGCGCCAAGCGCGTGTTCGCCTACGCGACGCACCCGGTGCTGTCGGGCGGCGCGGCAGCGCGGATCGACGCCTCGGAACTCGACGAACTGGTCGTGACCGACACCATCCCGCTGAGCGCCGAGTCGCTCGGCTGCGCCAAGATCCGCGCGCTGTCGAGCGCCGATCTGCTCGCCGAAACCTTCGCGCGCATCCGCCGCGGCGATTCGGTGATGTCGCTGTTCGCCGAGTCCTGATCCCGGCGATCGCACGAATTCGGTAGTCCGCGAAAAGCGAAGCCTGAAGCTTCGCTTTTTGCACAAACGGCCCGGAAGGACGAAACCCGGGCCGGTTTTTTGGGGCCGCAAGGCCTCGTTCAACTGCCTGGTCGCGGGCAGCAATGGAGAATCTCATGAAAGTCGTCGCTTTCGAGCGCACACTGCAAGGTACGGGTGCGAGCCGCCGCCTGCGCAACACGGGCAAGACCACGGGTATCGTCTACGGTGGCGAAGCTGCCCCGCAAATGATCGAACTCGATCACAACGCCCTGTGGCACGCCCTGAAGAAGGAAGCCTTCCACTCGTCGATCCTCGATCTCGAAGTGGCCGGCAAGTCGCAAAACGTGCTGCTGCGTGACGTGCAATACCACCCGTTCCGCCAGCTCGTGCTGCACGTCGACTTCCAGCGCGTCGATGCATCGAAGAAGCTGCACACCAAGGTGCCGGTTCACTTCCTGAACGCCGAAGTCAGCCCGGCCGTGAAGCTGTCGAGCGCCGTCGTCTCGCACGTGGTCGTGGAACTCGACATCGAGTGCCTGCCGGCCGCCCTGCCGGAATTCCTGGAAGTCGACCTGTCGAAGCTGGAAGCCGGTCAATCGGTCCACGCCAAGGACATCGTGCTGCCGAACGGCGTCTCGCTGGTCGCGCACGTCGACGCCGAAAACCCGGTGATCGCGACCGCGACGATCCCGGCCGGCGCCGTGTCGGACGAAGCTGCTGCAGGCGAAGGCGAAACGCCGGCTGCCTAAGGTGTCCAGCACATTCGCACCGTCGCGGGATGGACGGTCGAAGCAACCCGCCGCGGCTCGCCCGGCGGGTTTTTTCATTCTTGCGGCCTCAACATCATGATCAAACTGATCGTCGGCCTCGGCAATCCGGGCGCCGAATACACGGCGACGCGTCATAACGCCGGCTTCTGGCTGGTCGACCAGCTCGCCCGCGAAGCCGGCGCGTCGCTGCGCGACGAGCGACGCTTCCACGGCCATTACGCCAAGGCACGGCTGTATGGCGAGGAAGTGCACCTGCTCGAGCCGCAGACCTACATGAACCGCTCCGGCCAGTCGGTGGTCGCGGTGGCGCAGTTCTTCAAGATCCTGCCCGACGAGATCCTGGTCGCGCACGACGAGCTCGACCTGCCGCCCGGCTCGGTCAAGCTCAAGCTCGGCGGCGGCAGCGGCGGCCACAACGGCCTGAAGGACATCTCGGCGCATCTGTCCTCGCAGCAATACTGGCGACTGCGAATCGGCATCGGCCATCCGCGCGAGCTGATCCCCGAGGGCGCGCGTGCCGGCGCCAAGCCCGACGTGGCGAACTTCGTGCTGAAGCCGCCGCGCCGCGAGGAACAGGAGGTGATCGACGCCTCGATCGAGCGCTCGCTCGCCGTGATGCCGATCTTCGTGAAGGGCGAAACCGAGCGCGCGGTGATGCAGCTGCATCGCAACGGCGCCTGAGCGGCGCGAGCCCGTTCGCCATTTCCATGCCCGCAGCGACGCGCCCGGCGCGCGCCGCCTGCGTTAAGCTGCACGTTTTCAGTCAGGAGCCCGTGGTGAGCCGTTATTGGAGCAAGATCGTTGAGCAGCTCGTTCCCTATGTGCCGGGCGAACAGCCGGCGCTGGCGAACCCCGTCAAGCTGAACACCAACGAGAACCCGTATCCGCCCTCGCCGCGCGTGGTCGCGGCGATCGCGCAGGAGCTCGGCGAGGCCGGCGAATCGCTGCGCCGCTATCCCGACCCGCTCGCGCGCGGCCTGCGCGAGACCGTCGCCGCGCATCACGGCCTGAGCCCGGACCAGGTATTCGTCGGCAACGGCTCCGACGAGGTGCTCGCCCATACCTTCCAGGCCCTGCTCCAGCACGAGCGGCCGATCCGCTTCCCCGACATCACCTACAGCTTCTACCCGACCTACGCGCGCCTGTACGGCGTCGAATACGAGGCGGTGCCGCTCGCCGAGGACTTCTCGATCCGCATCGAGGACTATCTCGGCGGCAATGGCGGCGTGCTGTTCCCGAATCCGAACGCGCCCACCGGCCGCGCCCTGCCGCTCGCCGACGTGGAGCGGATCGTGGCGGGCAATCCCGATGCGGTGGTGGTGGTCGACGAGGCCTATGTCGATTTCGGCGCCGAATCGGCGATCTCGCTGATCGCCCGCCATCCGAACCTGCTGGTGGTGCACACCACCTCGAAGGCACGTTCGCTGGCCGGCATGCGGGTGGGTTTCGCCTTTGGCGACGCGCAGCTGATCGAGGCGCTGAACCGCGTCAAGGACAGCTTCAACTCCTATCCGCTGGACCGGCTCGCCCAGGTCGCCGCCCAGGCCGCCTACGAGGATCGCGACTATTTCGAGGCCGGCTGCGCGCGCGTGATCGAGAGCCGTGCGCGCCTGGACGCCGCGCTGACGAGCCTCGGCTTCGAGATCGTGCCCTCGGCCGCGAACTTCGTGTTCGCGCGCCATCCCGGCCGCGACGCGGGCCAGCTCGCCGCCGCGCTGAAGACGCGCGAGATCTTCGTTCGGCACTTCAAGCTGCCGCGCATCGACCAGTACCTGCGGATCACGATCGGCACCGACGCGGAATGCGAGGCGCTGGTGGCCGCGCTGCGCGAACTACTGGGCTGAGGAGGCCGCGCGGGCCTGCTTGCCGAGCCGCGGCAGCCCGCCATGGACCGCCAAACGAAAACAGGCCGATGGGCAAACGCCCATCGGCCTGTTTCATGTCGGCTCGCGCCAATCGTCGAGCGAGCCCGAGGCGCGCCGGCGCCAGCTCAGGACGAGGTGCCGCCTTCGTCGCCCGAGGCGATCAGCAGGCGGTACTTCGCCATCAACTGGTCCTGCGTCTCCGCGTGCTGCGGATCGCGCGGAATGCATTCGACGGGGCAGACCTGCTGGCACTGCGGTTCGTCGAAGTGGCCGACGCATTCGGTGCACTTGTTCGGATCGATCACGTAGATGTCCGGACCCATCGAAATCGCGCCGTTCGGGCACTCGGGCTCGCACACGTCGCAATTGATGCACTCGTCGGTAATCATCAAAGCCATGCTGGTCTCACTTCCGCCGGCCTCGCGCCGGCACATGCTGCTGGGCCGGCGACGAAGCCTCGCGCCTCACTCGGCCGGCTGCTGGCCCATCGCGGCCACCTTCTCGGTCAGCCACTTCTCGACCGAGGGGAATACGAACTTGCTGACATCGCCGCCCAGCTGGGCGATCTCGCGCACGATGGTGCCCGAGATGAACTGGTACTGGTCGGACGGCGTCATGAACATGGTCTCGACGTCGGGCAACAGATAGCGGTTCATGCCGGCCATCTGGAACTCGTACTCGAAATCGGAGACGGCGCGCAGCCCCCTGACGATCACGCGCGCGTTGTTGGCGCGCACGAAGTCCTTCAGGAGGCCGGTGAAGCCCATCACCTTCACGTTCGGATAATGGCCGAGCACCTCGTTCGCGATCTTCAGGCGCTCCTCGAGCGAGAAGAACGGCTTTTTCGCCCGGCTGTCGGCCACGCCGACGACCAGCGTATCAAAAATACTCGAGGCGCGTCGCACGAGATCCTCGTGCCCGCGCGTCAGCGGATCGAACGTACCCGGGTACACGGCGACTACCATGTCGCTCCTCCTGTGAACTTGCAATTGGGGCAGCAGCAATACGGTTCGCGCGCCGCCGCCGTGATGGGCGCACGTCGCGGATCACACGCGGCGCCTCGTTGGAAACGCGCATTATTCATCATTTTCGCGTTGCAGCAAATGATAGTGGACCGCGCCGGCCTTGCCCTCGCGCGTCACCACCCAGCCGGCCAGCGCCTCGTGCCCGGCGGGATCGAGCGGCTCGCCCGATTCCACGTACAGGTCGCCGCCCGGTGCGACGAGCCGCGCCGCGAGCGTCAGGGCGCGCGCGAACAGTTCCGCATCGCCGAAGGGCGGATCGAGGAACACCACCTCGAACGAAGCGGGGGCCAGGCCCGCCGCGAGCCGCAGCGCGTCGGCCTCGGCCACTTCCACGTTGCGCGCCGACAGCTTCTCGCGAATCGCGCGCAATTGCCCGGCCGCGCGCGCATTGCGCTCCACCATCACCACGCTGGCCGCGCCGCGCGAGGCGGCCTCGAAACCGAGCGCGCCGGTGCCGGCGAACAGGTCGAGGCAGCGGCGGCCGTCGAGATCCTGGCCGAGCCAGTTGAACAGCGTCTCGCGCACGCGATCGGGCGTGGGACGCAGGCCGTCGAGGTCGAGTACCGGCAGCGGCGTGCGTTTCCACTCGCCGCCGATGATGCGCACCGAGTGCGGCTTGCCGCGGGCGGCGCTGGCGGACGGGCGGGCGGAGGGCGAACGGGGCATACGAAATCGGCTGGAACGGGGTGATCGGGACGGGCTCGGGGCCCGGAACAGGCGCACGTTACCACAGCCGGCGACGGGCCTCGCCGCGCTCGACACGACGCGCGGCATGATGCGCCTGATAAAATCACGTGTTTTGGGTCGCCGGCCGAGCCGCCGCGTTCCCGCCCCTCTTCCCCCAAGCCAGCAGACCATGTTCAGCTTCTTCAAACGATTGATCGGCTCGAAGGCCGACGGCGCGCCGACCGACGACCAGGACGCGCCGACGGACCGGCAGGACGACGCCGAGGCCCCCGCGGCCGAGGCGCCCCGGCCCGTCGAGCGGGTCGCCGCGCCCACCCCGGCGCCGGCGGTTCCGGTCGAGCCGGCCGCGCCCGCGCAAGTCGCCCCTGCTCTCCCCGCCGCCGCGCACGAAGACGAAGCGCAGGCCGTCACGGCCGTCGAGATCGTGCCGCCGCCCGCGCCGGAGCCGGCCGCCAAGAAATCCTGGATCGCGCGCCTGCGCTCGGGCCTGTCGAAGACCAGTTCCAGCCTGACCAGCGTCTTCGTCAGCACCAGGATCGACGAGGATCTCTACGAGGAGCTCGAGACCGCGCTGCTGATGTCCGACGCCGGCGTCGACGCCACCGAGTACCTGCTCGGCGCGCTGCGCGAGAAGGTCAAGGCCGAGCGGCTGACCGATCCGCAGCAGGTCAAGGCGGCCCTGCGCGGCCTGCTGATCGCGCTGCTCGCGCCGCTCGAGAAGTCGCTGATGCTGGGCCGCGCGCAGCCGCTGGTGATGATGATCGCGGGCGTCAACGGCGCCGGCAAGACCACCAGCATCGGCAAGCTGGCCAAGCACCTGCAGAGCTTCGACCAGTCGGTGCTGCTGGCCGCCGGCGACACCTTCCGCGCCGCCGCGCGCGAGCAGCTCGCGATCTGGGGCGAGCGCAACAACGTGACGGTGGTGCAGCAGGAAAGCGGCGATCCGGCCGCGGTGATCTTCGACGCGGTGGGCGCCGCGCGCGCGCGCAAGATCAACGTGGTGATGGCCGATACGGCGGGCCGCCTGCCCACCCAGCTGCACCTGATGGAGGAGCTGCGCAAGGTCAAGCGCGTGATCGGCAAGGCACAGGCCGACGCGCCGCACGAGGTGCTGCTGGTGATCGACGCCAACACCGGCCAGAACGCGCTCGCCCAGGTGAAGGCCTTCGACGACGCGCTGGGCCTCACCGGCCTGATCGTCACTAAGCTCGACGGCACCGCGAAGGGCGGCATCCTCGCCGCGATCGCGCGGCAGCGGCCGGTGCCGGTCTACTTCATCGGCGTCGGCGAGAAGGTGGAGGACCTGCAGCCCTTCAATGCCGAGGAGTTCACCGACGCGCTGCTGGGCTGAGCCCGGCCTCGCCAGGAAACAGGAAAGGACGCCTCGGCGTCCTTTTTCCTTTTCGTCGCCACCCTCGCTTCGTTATTCCGCATCCGGCTGCGCCTCGGGCGCCGCCGCGCGAAATGCATCGATCGTCATCGCATGCGCGTGGATGCGCGCCAGCGTCGGATAGGGCGCCAGGTCGAGCTCGAAACGCTGCGCGTTGTAGATCTGCGGGATCAGGCACAGGTCGGCCTGCGTGGGCGTATCGCCGTAACAGAGCTTGCCGGTGCGTGGATCCGCGGCGAGCTTCGCTTCCAGCGTCGCGAAACCCTGCTCGATCCAGTGCCGGTACCAGGCGTTCTTGGGCTCCTCGGCCACGCCGAGCGTGCGCTTCAGGTAGCGCAGCACGCGCAGGTTGTCGAGCGGATGGATCTCGCAGGCGATCTGCAGCGCGATCGCCCGCACATGCGCGCGATCGGCCGGCGAACGCGGCAGCAGCGGCGGCTCGGGCACGGTCTCGTCGAGATACTCGAGGATCGCCAGCGACTGCTGCAAGGTGACCGCGCCATCGACGAGGGTCGGCACCAGCGCGTCGGGATTCAGCGCGCGGTAGTCCTCGCGCAACTGCTCGCCGCCGCCGCGCAGCATGTGCACGGCCTGGTAGTCGAAGGGCAGCCCCTTCAGGTGCAGCGCGATGCGCACGCGAAACGAGGCGGAGCTGCGGAAATAGCCGTAGAGCTTCATCGGTTGCGGTCCCTCATGGAATCGACGCGGGAATGGATGCGTCATTGTGCCGGTTTCCGTCGCCGCGCCGAGGCCTGAAGCGCGCCTTCGACCATGGCGCAGCCGGCCCGCGTGCTTGCCAGAATCCGGCAAATGCGGTACTCAGTGGGCTTCCCGCAGATCCGGGCAACGGCGCGTCAAGGCGAGGCCCGAGCCCCAAGCCCTCACGCCTCGATGACCGACGTCCGCCCCCAATCCGCCCCGCTCGAACCGTTTGCCTGCGCCCGCTTCATCAAGGAGATCGGCCGCGGCCCGCATGGCGCCCGCGCGCTGTCGCCCGAGGATACCTTCGCGCTCTACCAGGCCATGCTCGACGGCCGAGTCTCGGACGTCGAGCTGGGCGCGGTGCTGATCGCCTACCGGCTCAAGGGCGAGACGGCCGAGGAGCTGGCCGCCATGCTGGCGGCGGCACAAGCCTCGTTCGCGCCGCTCGCGGGCGAGCGCGGCGCCTATCGGCCGGTATCGATCCCGAGCTACAACGGCGCGCGCAAGCAGCCCAACCTGGTGCCGCTGCTGGCCCTGCTGCTGGCTCGCGAGGGCGTGCCGGTGCTGGTGCATGGCGTCAGCGTCGATCCGGGTCGCGTGACCAGCGCCGAGATCTTCGCCGAACTGGCGATGCCGGCTGCGGCCTCGCATGCCGATGCCGAGCGCGACCTGGCCGCGCGCCGGGTCGCCTTCATGCCGCTCGAGGCGCTGGCGCCGAAGCTCGCGCGGCTGCTCGCGCTGCGCCGCGTGCTCGGCGTGCGCAACTCCACGCATACGCTGGTCAAGCTGCTGCAGCCGTTCGCGCCGCTCGGGCTGCGGCTCGTCAACTACACGCATCCGCCCTACCGCGACAGCCTCGCGCAACTGTTCCGCGAACATCCCGAGGCGGCCGCGGGCGGCGCGCTGCTCGCGCGCGGCACCGAGGGCGAAGCCGTGGCCGACACGCGCCGGCAGGTGCAGGTCGACTGGCTGCACGACGGGCTCTGCGAGACGCTGGTCGCGCCGGAGCGCTCCTCGCCCGACGCGCCGCCGGTGGAGCTGCCCGAGTCGAAGGACGCGGCCACCACGGCCGCCTGGACGCGCGCGGCGCTGGCCGGCGAGGTGGCCGTGCCCGAGGCGCTGGCGCGGCAGGTCGAGACGATCCTGCGCGTGGCACGCATCGAGGGCTGAGCCGGGCTGCCATCGAAACTCGGGCGCCGGCAGCCGGTGCCTCCCCAGGCATCGCCTGCCGGACCACCTATTCGGGTCTCGATCGCATCGTCCTAACTCCTCGCGTCCGATCCGCGGCAAGACCTGTCCGAATCGCGACAGGCTGCCGCCACTCGACCGATTGACAACGCGAAACGACATCGCATAAAGTTGTCGCCATGCGTTCCTTTCCGAACCCCCTCCGAATTACCTCCGGCCGCCTAGCGCGGTCGCTATCGCTACGACTAGCGTAAAGCTGTCGTCGCGCCGTGCACCCCGCACGGTCCCCCCTGAGCAGTTCTCGCAGTTCCTTCTCGTCGTTTTTTAAAACCCGTAGTCGTCAGCCGTCGTCCGTCCATCCGTCGGGCGACCGCGAAGATCCGCCGCATCGTCACGCGAACTCGCGCGGCCGTGCGCAGGCAGCGCCACCTGATCCGTTGCCGCCCGTCTTCGCTCGCGACTGAATCGCCTCGAGGCCAAGATGAAGCGCAACCCCGCCGACAAGTACCGCCCCTTCGAACCCGTCCGACTCACCGGCCGCAAGTGGCCGACCCGCAGCATCGAGCAGGCGCCGATCTGGATGAGCACCGATCTGCGCGACGGCAACCAGTCCTTGATCGAGCCGATGAGCATCGAGCAGAAGCTCGAGTTCTTCGAGATGCTGGTCGCGATCGGTTTCAAGGAAATCGAAGTCGGTTTTCCCTCGGCCTCGCAGACCGACTTCGACTTCGTGCGCAAGCTGATCGACGAGAAGCGGATTCCCGACGACGTGACCATCGAGGTGCTGGTGCAGTCGCGCGAGGACTTGATCGCCCGCACTTTCGAAGCGCTCGACGGCGCCTCGCGCGCGATCGTCCATCTCTACAACGCGATCAGCCCGTCGTTCCGCAAGATCGTGTTCGGGCTCTCGAAGGAGCAGGTCAAGGCGCTCGCGGTGGATGGCACGCGCATGATCAAGGAGCAGGCGCAGGCGCGCCCCGGCACGCACTGGACCTACCAGTACTCGCCCGAGACCTTCAGCATGACCGAGCTGGCCTTCGCCCGCGAGGTGTGCGACGCGGTCGCCCAGACCTGGCGCCCGACCCGCGATCACAAGATGATCGTGAACCTGCCGGCCACCGTCGAGGCCGCCACGCCGAACGTGTTCGCCGACCAGATCGAATGGATGGACCGCAACCTCGGCTACCGCGACAGCATCGTCCTGTCGGTGCATCCGCACAACGACCGCGGCACCGCCGTGGCCGCCGCCGAGCTCGCCCTGCTGGCCGGCGCCGATCGCATCGAAGGCTGCCTGTTCGGCAACGGCGAGCGCACCGGCAACGTCGATCTCGTCACGCTCGCGCTCAACCTCTACACGCAGGGCATCGACCCGGGCCTCGACTTCTCCGACATCGACGCGGTGCGCCGCGTGGTCGAGCGCTGCAACCAGTTGCCGGTGCACCCTCGCCACCCCTATGCGGGCGATCTCGTGTTCACGGCCTTCTCGGGCTCGCACCAGGATGCGATCCGCAAGGGTCTCGCCCAGCAGCGTCCCGACGCGATCTGGGAAGTGCCCTACCTGCCGATCGACCCGGCCGATCTCGGCCGCAGCTACGACGCCGTGATCCGCGTCAACAGCCAGTCGGGCAAGGGCGGGGCGACCTATCTGCTCGAGCGCGGCATGGGCTTCACGCCGCCGCGCCGCGTGCAGATCGAGTTCAGCCACGCGGTGCAGACGGTGGCCGATCGCTCGGGCGAGGAAGTGACGGGCGACGCGATCTGCTCGCTGTTCCGTCGCGAGTATTTCGAGACCACCGGGCCTGCCGCGCGCCACGGCGGCACCATGAGCTGGCAGCGCCACGAGATTGCCGCGGGTGCCGCGATTCCCGGCGACGCCGGCGAGGAAGCGGTGGTCGCGCATGCCGCCGCGGCATTCGCGAACGCGGCAGGCACCACGATCGAGATCGTCTCGGTCGAGTCGGCGCGCACCGTCGACGGCCGCGTGGCCGTATTCGTCGGCGCCAGGATGGGCGACGCGCCGATGCGTTACGGCGTCGGCGCGCACGAGGAAGCCGTGGTGGCCGCCATCGATGCGCTCGCCAGCTCGATCAACCGCTCGGACTGGCATTGCTCGGATCGCCGCGCGGCGGCCTGAATCCGATCAAGCCTCATCGACCATGGCCCGGCCGGCCCCGACAACCCGGCCGGCACGCCTTGCGCGACCGGCGCGACGTCGAGCGATCCTCGGCGCCGCGCAATGAAAAAGCGGCCCAGCAGGCCGCTTCGAATGCCGATGAATGCCAACCGCATTCACCAGCGTCCCGCCACAGCGGGGCTTCAGGCTTCGGTCGCGCAGCGCGTGGCATGCCAGGCCAGCAAGCGCCACTGCCCGCTTTCCTGGGCCTGTAGCGCGGTATAGGCGATCGGGAAGACGATGCCGCCGTTGTTCGCCTCGAGCTCGACGATCACGCGACCGGTGACGACAAACGCCTCGCCGCCGACCGGCATCACGTCCTGCGACTGCACTTCGATCTGACGATAACGGCGCCGGCCGGCGGTGATCGCGTCGATGAACTGCTGTTTCGACTCGCGCTTGCCATTGGTATGCACGTAGTAGACGTGTTCCGAGAGCAAGGCGTCGAGCGCCTCGCCATCGCCTTCGACCATCGCGCGGAACCGGTCGCGCTCCAGTGCACGGATCGCCTCGATCACTTTCGCCATCATCGCCGCACTCCCAGACTCCGCGCGCCGGGCGCGTGCCGTTCAGAAGTTGTATTGCACGTAGATTTGGCTGAAATTTATACCAGGATTCGGATCTTTGATACTGGCGTTCGACTCGTGCTGGAAGCGAAAGCCGGCCTGGTACTGCTGGTGGCCGCCGAACTGCGCGCCAACGCCGACCATGTCGGCGAACTGGAACGCCGTCGACATCGTGTAGTTGGTCGCGATGGTCGGGTGGGTCAGCAGGCGCAGGCCCACGCCGGCCTCGAAGAACGGCCGGATCGCGCCGCTGCGCTTGATGAAGCGGAACACCGGCGTGACCCCGAATTCGCCGATGTTCGCATTGACGGCGTGATCGCCGCCGTAATGCCAGTAGGAGGCGTGACCTTCCATCACGAAGGTGAAATGCCAGTCGCCCATCTGCCACCAGGACCAGCCCGGGTCCCAGACCACGCCGAGATCGGCCTTTTTCATGTCGTGGTCGGCGATGCCGCCCGCGAGCTGTACCCCCCAGCGGTCGGCGAACGCGGCGTTCGAGCCGCCCGCCAGGGTGGCGGCCAGCACCGCGCCGGCCAGCCACCGTCCCGCCCTGAGACTTTTCTTGTTCTGCATCCTTCACTCCAGATTCCGGGGTTGAATGGAGCGCCGGCGCGGGTCTCGCGTCCGGCTCAAATCGAACAGCATCTTATGGTAAAGGACATTTCTGATCGGCATCGTCTCGCGAAATGGTTTGCTTCGCAATCGACAAGAATCGAAATCCTGTGCCGGAAAGTGATTGAAAAAACGTCAATTTGAATCGATCACGATCCGCTGCACCTAGGTAGAAACGAGTAGTATCTATCGACATGAGAACTTCGATAGAGCTGCGGGAACTCGAATGGCCCTGCCCCCTCTAAGTCTTTAGCACTCACTTGGCGAGAGTGCTAAGATAGCTCGTGGAATCGCCTTGTAACGGGGCTTGTCCCTGATTCCAAAGGAGTTTACGTAAGTGAGCAACGCTCTGACCCTTCCGAATACGCTTGGCCCGGTGCCTGCGAAGGCCTCGTCGGCAGGCTCGCTGGCGCTCGCGTCCCAATCGATGCTGCCCGGCCAGCTGGGCAATATCGACGCCTATATCCAGTCGGTGAACCGGATCCCGATGCTGACGCTCGAGGAAGAGCGCCAGTACGCGACCGAATTCCGCGACCAGAACAATCTCGAATCGGCCCGCCGGCTGGTGCTGTCGCACCTTCGCCTGGTGGTGTCGATCGCGCGCAACTACCTCGGCTACGGGCTGCCGCACGGCGACCTGATCCAGGAAGGCAATATCGGCCTGATGAAGGCCGTCAAGCGCTTCGATCCGAACCAGAACGTGCGCCTGGTCTCGTATGCGATCCACTGGATCAAGGCCGAGATCCACGAATACATCCTGCGCAACTGGCGCATGGTGAAGGTCGCGACCACCAAGGCGCAGCGCAAGCTGTTCTTCAACCTGCGCAGCCACAAGAAAGGCATGCAGGCGATGACGCCGGAGGAAATCGACGGCCTCGCCCAGGAGCTGAACGTCAAGCGCGAGGATGTCGCCGAGATGGAAACGCGTCTGTCGGGCGGCGATATCGCGCTCGAGGGGCAGGTCGACGACGGCGAGGAATCCTTCGCGCCGATCGCCTACCTGGCCGACTCGCACAACGAGCCGACCGCCGTGATCGCCTCGCGCCAGCGCGACCGTCTGCAGACGGACGGCATCTCGGAAGCGCTGGAGTCGCTCGACGCGCGCAGCCGCCGCATCATCGAGGCGCGCTGGCTCAATGTCGAGGACGATGGCTCGGGCGGCTCGACGCTGCACGACCTGGCCGCCGAATTCGGCGTGTCGGCCGAGCGGATCCGCCAGATCGAGGCCAGCGCGATGAAGAAGATGCGCGCCGCGCTCGCCGCCTACGCATGACGCGAGCGGCCGGCTGATCGCCGGCCCGCCACGCAGTTCCCCAAGGCCCGCTGTCTCACGACAGCGGGCCTTTTCCTTTTGCGCCGCGTTTTCGATCAGCAATCCTGATCGCCTCGGCGCGGAATGCCATCTACCTGACAAGGGCCGGATTTCGACCTATAAATTGGGATATTCGGCAATCGACCCTACTGTTTCTCAAAGCCGGACACGATTCGATCAAGACTTGCGACACATCAAATGCGGCAGGCCATTTCGCGACCGTCCGCCGCAGATGAATTCGCAAATATCGCACCGCACAATTTTAGAATTTTGGTGTTCTCCCCACGGCGCCGGCCAGCGCCACGATCGTCTCAAAACCAACGACCTCAGGGCGCCGTCCACCAGATCATGCCGCTGATCCTCACCCGCAAATCCGCCTCGCAGGATGCCCGGTCCACGCTGCGCACACGCGTCATCGCCTGGGCCCGGGGGCCCACCCTGGTGCGCGACCTGTCGGTCGTGCTGGCCCTCAAGCTGGTGCTGCTGATGGCGCTCAAGTACGCGTTCTTCAATCACCCGCAGGCCGAGCACATGCAGTTGCCGCCCGCCGTCGTCGCCGCCCGCCTGCTCGGGCCGACGGCCCCCGATTCCTCCAAGGGAGCCCACCATGATCAGTAGCGAAGTCGTCGACCTGTCGCGTCTGCAGTTCGGCATCACCGCGCTCTACCACTTCCTGTTCGTCCCGCTCACGCTCGGCCTGTCCTGGCTGCTCGTGATCATGGAAACCGTCTACGTGATGACGGGCAAGCAGGTCTACAAGGACATGACCCAGTTCTGGGGCAAGCTGTTCGGCATCAACTTCGCGATGGGCGTGACCACCGGCATCACGCTCGAATTCCAGTTCGGCACCAACTGGTCCTACTACTCGCACTACGTCGGCGACATCTTCGGCGTGCCGCTCGCGGTGGAAGGGCTGATGGCCTTCTTCCTCGAATCGACCTTCGTCGGCCTGTTCTTCTTCGGCTGGAACAAGCTCTCGCGCGTCAAGCACCTGATCGTCACCTTCCTGGTGGCGCTCGGCTCGAATCTCTCGGCGCTCTGGATCCTGGTGGCCAACGGCTGGATGAACAACCCGGTGGGCGCCGAGTTCAACTACCAGACCATGCGCATGGAACTGTCGAGCCTGTTCGACGTGCTGTTCAACCCGGTCGCGCAGGTCAAGTTCGTGCATACCGTGTCGGCCGGCTACGTGACGGCCTCGATGTTCGTGCTGGGCATCTCCTCCTGGTACCTGCTGCGCCGCCGCGACACCGCCTTCGCGCTGCGCTCGTTCGCGGTGGCGGCCGGCTTCGGCCTGGCCTCGACGCTGTGCGTGATCGTGCTCGGCGACGAATCGGGCTACACCACCGGCGAAGTGCAGCAGGTCAAGCTGGCCGCGATCGAATCGGAATGGGAAACCACGCCGGCGCCGGCCGCCTTCACGATCTTCGGGATCCCGAACCAGGCCGAGCAGCGCACCGACTACGCGATCCGCATTCCCTATGCGCTGGGCCTGATCGCCACCCGCTCGATCGACGAGCCGGTGGTCGGCCTCAACGAGCTGATCAAGCGCAGCGAGGACCACATCCGCAGCGGCATGATCGCCTACGCGGCACTCGAGAAGCTCAAGGCAGGCGATACCAGCGCGGCCACCCAGGCCAGCTTCGACGCGCACAAGACCTATCTCGGCTACGGGCTGATGCTCAAGCAGTTCACCGCGAACGTCACCGACGCCACGCCGCAGCAAATCGAGCAAGCCGCGAAGAAGACCATCCCGCCGGTGGCGCCGGTGTTCTTCTCGTTCCGCCTGATGGTGCTGCTCGGCTTCATGTTCCTCGCCACCTTCGTGCTCGCCTTCTGGTTCTGCGCGCGCCGCGAACTGCTGCTGCCCAAGCGCCGCTGGTTCCTGCGCTGGGCCGTATGGGCGATCCCGCTGCCGTGGCTGGCCGCCGAGTTCGGCTGGGTGGTGGCCGAGGTGGGCCGCCAGCCCTGGACCATCGCCGGCATCCTGCCTACCCACCTGTCGGCCTCCAGCCTCACGCCCACCGATCTCTACCTGAGCCTCGCCGGCTTCATCCTGTTCTACACGGCGCTGTTCGTGATCGAGATCACGCTGATGTTCAAGTACGCGCGCCTCGGCCCGTCCTCGCTGCATACCGGCCGCTACCACCACGAACAGCAGGCGGCCCCGGCGGCCTGATCGCGCCCGGCTCACCGAAACCGCACAAGGAATCGTCATGGACTACGCAACTCTGAAGGTGATCTGGTGGGTGCTGGTCGGCACGCTGCTGATCGGCTTCGCCCTCACCGACGGCTTCGACATGGGCGCCACCGCCCTGCTGCCCTTCCTCGGCAAGACCGACGACGAGCGCCGCATCATCGTCAACACGGTCGGCGCCACCTGGGAAGGCAACCAGGTCTGGCTGATCACGGCCGGCGGCGCGATGTTCGCGGCCTGGCCGCTGGTCTACGCCGCCTCGTTCTCGGGCTTCTACTTCGCGATGCTGCTGGTGCTGTTCGCGCTGTTCTTCCGGCCGGTCGGCTTCGACTACCGCAGCAAGCGCAGCGACCCGCGCTGGCGTGCCGGCTGGGACTGGGGGCTGTTCATCGGCGGCTTCGTGCCGGCCCTGGTGTTCGGCGTGGCCTTCGGCAACCTGCTGCAGGGCGTGCCCTTCGCCTTCGACAGCGACCTGCGCGTCACCTACACGGGCAGCTTCTGGGCGCTGCTGAACCCGTTCGCGCTGCTCTGCGGGCTGGTCTCGCTGAGCATGCTGGTCGCGCACGGCGCCGCCTTCATCCGCATGAAGACCGAAGGCGTGATCGCCCGCCGCGCGGCCCGCGCGCTGCGCGTCAGCGCGATCGTCGCGATCGTGCTGTTCGCGCTGGCCGGCGCCCTGATCTGCACCTCGATCGGCGGCTACCAGATCACCCAGGCCGCGCCGTTCGATACCGTCGCCAATCCGCTGCTCAAGCAGGTCGCGGCCGGCCACGCGCTGTGGCTGAGCAATTACCACCGCTACCCCTGGATGACGATCGCGCCGGCCATCGCCTTCGTCGGCGGCGTGCTGGCCGCGCTGCTGGCCTGCTCGCGCTTCGAGAAGAGCGCCTTCCTGTCCACCAGCCTGCTGATCATCGGCGTGATCCTGACGGCCGGGTTCTCGATGTTTCCCTTCATCATGCCGTCCTCGCTCGACCCGCGCAGCAGCCTGACGGTCTGGGATTCCACCTCCAGCCACATGACGCTCGAGGTGATGCTGGTGGCCGTGATCGTGTTCCTGCCGCTGATCCTGATCTACACCAGCTGGGTCTATCGGGTGCTGCGCGGCAAGATCACGCCGAAGGTGCTCGAGGACAACAGCCATTCGCTTTACTGACCCATGCGCCGGGCCCCGCTCGGCCCGGCTTGCAGCAACCGACCCGCTCTCTTCCGGAGATTGACTATGTGGTACTTCACCTGGATCCTCGGCATCGGCGTGGCGCTGTCCTTCGGCGTCATCAATGCGATGTGGCTCGAGTCGCAGGAAGCGCTCGACGCGCAGAAGCAGAAAGGCCAGCACTGAGCTTTCCGCTCCACGGCAGAAACGACAAAAGGCACCCGAGGGTGCCTTTTGTGCTTGATGCGCCGCTGGAAACCACTGGTCGGGCGGTACGCTGCCCGACCGGGTTTCCCTGGCCCGGATCAGGCCGGCTGGGCCGCCGCGCCGCCCGTGCCGGTCGACGGCAGACGCGTCGACAGTTGCTGCGCGTAACGCGATGCCGCCGAGCCGCAGACGATGTGGAAGGTGTCGGTCGAGACCCAGGCCACGTCAAGGCTCGCCAGGCGATCGCGATCGACGGCCGATGGATCGCGCACCACCACGCGCAGCCGCGTGGTCGCCACCGCGTCGAGCGACAGCACGTTGGTCGCGCCGCCGAACACGGCCAGCCAGCGCATCGGATCCGGATCGAGCGGGCCCGCCTCGCCAGCCGGCACCGCCGCCGCTGCCGCCGGCGCGCTGACCGCGCCCGCTGCCGCACCGCTGCCGATCGCCGAGCGGATCTCGTCGGCGATCAGGTCCGCTTCCGGCCCGATGATCACCTGCACGCTGCTGCCGCCGCGCTTGAGCACGCCGCGCGCGCCGATCGCCTTCAGGTTCGCTTCCGAAACCTTCTCGGGATCGACCACCGACAGACGCAGGCGCGTGGTGCAGGCATCGACCACCGACAGGTTGGCCGCGCCGCCGAGCGCCGCGATATAGCGGATCGCGCGCGGTGCCGCGTTGCCGGCAAGCGCCGCCGCGCCGGCCGGCGCCAGGCCGCCAGCCGCGCCGCTCGTCGCCGCATCCTCGGCCGTGGCCGGCTCGCGGCCCGGCGTGGCCATGTTGAACTTGCGGATGAAGAAGCGGAACAGGCCGTAGTAGGCAACCGCGTAGGCCAGGCCCAGCGGAATCGCGATCCAGCCCTTCGTCGACAGCCCGTAGTTCAGCACGTAGTCGATCGCGCCGGCCGAGAAGGTGAAGCCGAGCTTCACGCCGAGCAACTGGCAGATCGCCAGCGAGAGCCCCGTCAGCACCGCGTGGATCACGTAGAGCACCGGCGCGAGGAACATGAAGCTGAATTCGATCGGCTCGGTCACGCCCGTCAGGAACGAGGTCAGCGCCATCGAGAACAGCAGGCCGCCCACCACCGCGCGGCGCTCCTTCGGTGCCTCGTGGAACATCGCCAGGCACGCGGCCGGCAGGCCGAACATCATGATCGGGAAGAAGCCGGCCATGAAGCCGCCCGCGCTCGGGTCGCCCGCGAAGAAGCGGTGCAGGTCGCCCGTCACCGCCGCGCCGCCGCCCGGCGGCGTGAAGCTGCCGAACACGAACCAGGCCAGCGAGTTGATGATGTGGTGCAGGCCGGTGACCAGCAGCAGCCGGTTCAGGAAGCCATAGACGAAGGCCCCCACCGCGCCGGCCGTGGTCAGCCAGTGGCCGGCCGCGTCGATCACGTTCTGGATCGGCCCCCAGATATAGCCGAACACGATCCCCAATATCACGCACACCAGGCCTGTGACGATCGGCACGAAGCGCTTGCCGCCGAAGAAGGCCAGGTAGTCCGGCAGCTTGATGTCCTTGTAGCGGTTGTAGAGCATCCCCGCCACGATGCCGGCGATGATCCCGGACAACACGCCCATGTTCAGCTTCGGGTCGATGTCCTTCATGATCGCGGTTTCGATCAGGTAACCGATCGCGCCCGCGAGCGCCGCCACGCCGTTGTTGTCCCTGGCGAAGCCGACCGCCACGCCGATCGCGAACAGCAGCGGCAGGTTGTCGAACACCGCGCCGCCGGCGTCGGCGATCATCTTGATGTTGAGTACATCGGACTGCCCCAGGCGCAGCAGGATGCCGGCGACCGGCAACACCGCGATCGGCAGCATCAGCGCCCGGCCCAGGCTCTGTATTTTCAGAAACGGATTCCCGTCCATTCAGATCTCCAAATCGTCTCGTCTTTCGTTGTTGATGTGCATGTGCTGCGGGGGGAACTACGACGCGAATCCGGCTGCCGCCGTGCTCAATCCTGCGGCCAGATTTCGCGACTGGCCGCGCGAACCGCCTGGGCGGAATCGAGCGACAACAGATCCTGGGCGCGCTGGCGGCACAGCGCGTAATCGAGGCCGCGCACGCGCGCCTTGATGCCCGGCACCGAGACCGGGTCGACCGACAGCTCGGTGACGCCGAGCCCGACCAGCACCGGCACCGCCGCCGGATCGCCGCCCAGCGCGCCGCATACGCCGACCCACTTGCCGTGCTTCTCGGCGCCGCGCACGGTCGCATCGACCAGGCGCAGCACGGCCGGATGCAGGCCGTCGGCGAGCGCCGCCAGGTCGGCCTGGCAGCGGTCCATGGCGAGCGTGTACTGGGTCAGGTCGTTGGTGCCGATCGAGAGGAAGTCGGCATGCTGGGCGAGCTGGTCGGCCAGCAGCGCCGCCGACGGCACCTCGATCATCACGCCGACCTCGATCGGCTCGGTGCGGCCCAGCGCGCGAGCGAAACCGTCGATGCGCTCGCGGATGCGCACCAGCTCGCCGGCATCGGTCACCATCGGCAGCAGGATGCGCACCGCGCCGAACGGCTTGACCGCCAGCAGGCCCTGCAGCTGGTCGTCGAGCAGGTCCGGGCGCACCTGGGCCAGGCGGATCCCGCGCAGGCCCAGCGCCGGGTTCGGCTCGGGCGGCAGGCTCAGGTAGTCGACTTCCTTGTCCGCGCCCACGTCGAGCGTGCGGATGATCGCGGTGCGGCCCTGCAGCGCGTCGACGATCGATTGATAGCTGTCGCGATGCTCGTCGGTGGTCGGCGCGGCCTGGCGATGGATGAACATCAGCTCGGTGCGCAGCAGGCCGACCGCGTCGGCGCCGTTCTCCACGGCGGTCTTCGCGTCGTCGAGCGTGGCGATATTGGCGGCCACCTCGATATGGCGCGCGTCGGTGGTGCTGGCCGCCTCGCCCGACAGGCGACGATTGGCCTCGCGCACGCCGGCCAGGCGCTGGCGCTCCAGGCGCGCGCGCTCGACGTCGAGCGCGGTGGGCGCATGTTCGACCCGGCCGCCGGTCGCATCGACCACCACCTGGGTGCCGTCGGGGATCGCGAACAGCGCGTCGCCCACCGCCACCAGCGCCGGAATGCCGAGCTGGCGCGCGATGATCGAGGCATGCGAGGTCGCGCCGCCGCGTGCCATCACCAGCGCGGTGACGCGCTGGCGGTCCAGCGAGGAAAGGTCCGACGGCGTGAATTCCTCGGCCGCGAGCACGGCCTCGTCGGGCAGCTCGCGCACGGCGCCGGCGCTCAGGCCCAGCGCGCGCAGCACGCGCTTCTCGATGTCGCGCAGGTCCGAGGCGCGCTCGGCCAGCAGCGGATCGTCGAGCTTGCCGAGCACGGCGATCTGCGCGCGGATGGTTTCGCGCCAGGCGAAACCGGCGCTCTTGCCGAGGCTGATCAGGTCGCGCGCCGCGTCGATCAGCGCCGGGTCCTCCAGCAGCACGCGATGCACGGCGAAGATCCCGGCCTCGCCCACCGCGCCGCGCTGCGAGGCGCTGCGCACGGTGTGATCGAGTTCGGCATCGACCGCGCCGAGCGCCTGGTCGAGCAGGCGGCTCTCGGCCGCCGGCGTGCCGGTCGCCAGCTCGGGCGGGACGATCTCGGCCTGGTCCCAGCGCACCAGTTGGCCGACCGCGATGCCGGGCGCGGCGCACACGCCGGCCAGCGTATTCGGCGCGAGCGGCTGGCCCGGATTGCGCGGCGCACTCGCCGGCGCCGGGAAGGCCTGCCGCGTCGGGCGCTCTTCCACCTCGCCGTGCGCGGCGCGCAGCAGTTCCTCGGCGATCGCGTCGACTGCCTTGGCAGCCTGCGGGCCGACGCCCACCAGCTCGATCACGGCGCCTTCGCCCGCGCCCAGCGCGAGCAGGCCGACCACGCTCTCGATCGCGGCCTTGCGCTCGCCGAAATGGATATGCACCTTGGCGTCGAGCCCGCGCGCCGCTTCCCGGGCGCGCGCGGCCGGCCGCGCATGCAGCCCGCCCGCGTGGGCCAGCGTGATCTGGCGACGCGCTTCCATCGCGTCGGCCACGTCGCGCGCGGCGGCGGCCACTTCCGTGGAGGTCGCGCGCAGCGTCAGCAGCGGCGTCTGGCCGGCACGCACCACGCCGCGGCCGGCGCGCTCGACGATCTCGAAGGCTTCCGAATTCGCGATGGCGATCACCGAGACCAGGCTCGGCGCGGCTTGCGCGACCAGGTCCGGGTCGAATTCGACCAGCACGTCGCCGGGAGCCACCCGCGCGCCCGCATCGACCCTCGGCGTGAAGCCGCGGCCGCTCAACTCGACCGTGTCGATACCGATATGCAGCAGCACCTCGGCGCCCTCGGCGGTGGTGATGGTGACCGCGTGGCCGGTGCGCGCCAGGTGCGTGACGATGCCCTCGCAAGGCGCGACCAGACGGCCCTCGAGCGGATCGATACCGATCCCGTCGCCGAACATGCCGCCGGAGAACACCGGGTCCGGCACGTCGGCGAGCGGCACGACGGGCCCCGTCAGCGGCGCGAGCAGCACGAACTGGTCAGGGGATGGCTTCTTCAACTGGGACTCCTCGGCACGTCTCATCGTCAATCTCGCGGGATCAGTGAGTTTCGGTGACTTTGTTCAGGTGACGCGGCGCATCCGGATCGCGCCCTCGCGCCACCGCCAGGTGCGCTGCCATCACGTAGAAGGACAGGATCGCGGCGATCGGATCGAGCGCCGTGTGGGCCGCGCGTTCCAGCGGCAGGGTCGCCTCGGGCGTGCCTTCGGGCGCGGCCAGCAGCACCCGCGCACCGCGCGCGCGCATGTCGGCGGCGAGCTGCAGCAGGCCGGCCTGTTCGGGCCCGGGCGGCGCGAACACCAGCAGCGGGTAGTCGCGGTCGATCAGCTCCATCGGGCCGTGGCGCACCTCGGCACTCGAGAAGGCCTCGGCCTGGATGCCCGAGGTTTCCTTGAGCTTGAGCGCGGCTTCCTGGGCGATCGCCAGGCCCAGCCCGCGGCCGATCACGATCATGCGCTCGACCTCGCGCAGCTCGTCGATGGCGCGGGTCCAGTCGAGCGTGCCGGCCTTGGCGAGCGTTTCGGGCAGGGCGCGCAGGCCCGTCATCAGCGCCGCGTCGCGCTGCCAGAGCGCGACGATCTGCGCCGACAGCGACAGCATGGCGATATAGCTCTTGGTGGCAGCCACCGACAGCTCGGGGCCGGCGCTGATCGGCAGCGCGTGCTCGCAGGCGTCGCCCAGCGGCGAGGGCAGCACGTTGACGGCAGCCACCGTCAGCGCGCCGGCCTCGCGCAGCGCGGCCATGGTGTTGACCAGGTCGGGGCTCTTGCCCGACTGCGAGAAGGCGATCGCGAGCTGGTCGCGCACGCGCAGCGGCGCCTGCTGCAGGGTCGCGACCGACATCGGCAGCGAGGCCACCGGCACGCCGAGGCGGCTCATGGTGAGGCTGGCGAAATAGCTGGCCGCGTGGTCCGAGCTGCCGCGCGCGACCGTCAGCGCGACTTGCGGCGGGGTGGCCAGCAGGCGCTCGGCGAGCGCCTCGACACGCGACAGATCGGCCAGCTGGGCGGCCACTACCTGCGACGCCTGGCGCGCCTCTTCAAGCATATTCGACAATCGATTCTCCTTCGACATAGGTCGCGGTCAGGTTCAGGTCGCGGTCGAACACCGCGACGTCGGCCCAGGCGCCGCGCGCCAGGCGGCCGCGGTCCTCGATGCCGAGGTAGTCGGCCGCGTAGCGCGACATGCGGTTCGAGACGTCGGCGATCGGCAGGCCAATCGAGACCAGGTTGCGGAACGCCTGGTCCATGGTCAGGGTGCTGCCGGCCAGCGTGCCGTCGGCCAGGCGCACGCCGCCCAGGCACTTGGTGACGTGCTGGCTGCCGAGCCGGTATTCGCCGTCGGGCATGCCGGTGGCCGAGGTGCTGTCGGTCACCACGTACAGGCGCGGGATCGAGCGCAGCGCGGCGCGGATCGCGCCGGGATGCACGTGCAGCAGGTCGGGGATTATTTCCGCGTATTCGGCATGCGCGAGCGCCGCGCCGACCAGGCCCGGATTGCGGTGATGCAGCGGCGACATCGCGTTGAACAGGTGGGTGAAGCCGCAGGCGCCGTGCTTGAGCGCGGCCACGCCGTCCTCGTAGGTGGCCAGCGAATGGCCGAGCTGCACGCGCACGCCGCGCGCGGCCATCTCAGAGATGATCTCGATATGGCCTGCGATCTCGGGCGCCAGCGTGACCACCCGGATCGGCGCGATCGACAGGTAGCGCAGCACCTCGTCGAGCGCGGCGGAAACCGCCGCGTCGGGCTGCGCGCCGAGCTTGCCGGGATTGATGTAGGGACCTTCCAGGTGCACCCCGAGCACGCGGGCGCAGCCCGGCGTGCGATGGCGCGCGCGCTCGCCCAGTTGCGAGACCACGTTCATCAGCTCGTCGCGCGGCGCGGTCATGGTGGTCGCCAGCAGGCTGGTGGTGCCGTAGCGCGCGTGGGTCCGGCCGATCGTCTCGATCGCGTCGCCGCCCTCCATCACGTCGGCGCCGCCGCCGCCATGCACGTGCAGGTCGATGAAGCCCGGCACGATGTAGGGGTCGTCGTTGCGCGAGGGATCGACCGGCCGGCCGCTCAGCGACGTGATCCGGCCATTGCCGAATTCGATCGTGCCGTGGCGCCAGCCCTCGGGTGTCAGTAGATTTCCGGTCAGCATCGCGTTCACTTGACTCCGGTATTGCGGTTGCGAGAGGAAGCCGGCCGGCGGGCCCCGATGGACTTGGCATCGAGCCTCGATGCGGGCGGCTGATGGACGGGACAGCACGATCGGCGGCGGGTTCCCCGCCTGGCGCGTAGCGATGCGCGTGCCCGTCGTCCGGACGGGCGATGGCGGCCGACGGATCGTCCTGCCGCTGCCGTGTGCGTCGCGGACCGGTTCGCCGCGACGGGCCCACCCGTCCGAAGCGAGGTGATTATATAACCAAACTAATACCAGTCAATTTTGATGGACGAGCCGCCGAGTCATCTTGAAAAGCCGTGCCCGGCAAGCGTTTTAGCGCGAAATCGGCTTTGTTTATCAGGCTTTGGCGCCTCGGGATTTACCCGTAGGTCGAATACCAGTGGCTCGTGGGGGGCGATAAAGACGGCGGGTTCGGCAAGCGAACCATACCTGCATAGGACCAGTTCGGCGAACTGGTATCTATCGAAGAGGGAGGCAGGAGGGTTTATCTGACCGTCGAGGGCAGGCAGCCGAAACGCGCCTGGAAGCGCTCCGTGAAACGGGCGCGAGATCGGTAGCCGCAAGCCTCGGCGATATGCGCGATGCCCCAGGCCGTGGTCTGCACCAGCATCATCGCGTGGTGCATGCGCACCTCGATCAGCAGGTCCTCGAAGGCCGCCTGCTCGGCCGCCAGGCGCCGCCGCAAGGTGGCGGCGCTCATCGCCAGCGCCTTGCCGGCCGTCTGCGCGGTCCAGTGATGCGCCGGCGCCTCGGCGATCAGCGTGCGCAGGCGCGCGGCCGTGCTGCCGGCGTCGAGTCGGGCGAAGCGCTGGCCGCGTTCGGCGAGCGCCAGCAGCAGGTCCAGCAGGCGGAGGCGCAGGCGCTCGTCGCTGATCGCGGGAGCGGCGATGCTGTCGAGCACGTGGCGTAGCGTGGCGGCGAGATCCGTATCGAGCGGCACGCAGCGCCATGGCGCCTTCGGTGCCGGCGCGCGCGGACTCGGTGCGGCGCGCTCCAGATCGTCGAGCAAGGCGCCCGACAAGCCCAGGAAGACCGAGCGAAAACGCCGCTCGGCACCGCCCGGCGTCTTCAGCAGGTCGGCGCGACTGCCCGGGTCGACCAGCACCAGCGAATCCGGCGCATCGACCGAAAGCGGCGCGAGGCCGTCGTCGATGTCGAGCCGGCCCGCGGCGATCAGCAACAGGGTCGCGTCATGGAACACGAAGCGCGAGGTGGCCTGGGGCTGGCTCAGGCAGGGCTGGCCCAGCGCGCAGAGCGCGCGCCGGAACAGCGGCTCGCCCGAAGGCGAGCGCCAGGCGGCCGGGTCCGCCTCGACGGGACGGGCGGCGCCGTTTTCCCCGCCGCCGGCCGCGATACGCGCCGGCGGCGTCGCGGCCGAACCCGGATCCCGCGCATCCATCCTCAGCCGATCGTCACGGCGGGATTCAGGCTGTAGAGGCCCGTCAGGCTCGCCTGCCCGAGCACCGGCGCCTTGGCCAGCGCGGCGCGCACGTTCGCGCCCGTGAGCGGGCCGTCCACCTCGAGCCTGGGCGCGCCCAGCGCATACACGGTGAACACGTAGTGATGGACGATCTCGTCGTTCCACGGCGGGCAGGGGCCGTCGTAGCCGTAGTAGTCGCCCTTCATCTGCTCGTCGCCGGCGAACCAGCCGGTGTAGTCGTTGATGCCGTGGCGCAGGCCGGCCGGCGCCTGCGGGCCCGGCTTGCCGCGCGGCGTGACGCCGTCGGACTGCGCGCCGGCCGCGATCTCCGTGGTGCCGGCCGGGATGTCGAGCAGCAGCCAGTGGAAGAAATCGACACGCGGCAGCGAGGCCGGCACCACGCGCCCTTCCTGGTTCACGTCGTCGCCGCGGCTCGGCACGTCGGGATCGTGGCAGACCAGCACGAAGGATTGCGTACCCGCGGGCACGTCGCGCCAGGCGAGCTGCGGATTGCGGTTGGCCGACAACGCGACATGGCTGGCCGCATCGGGCACGGCGAAGGCGAATTCGCCGGGGATCGGCTGGCCGTCTTGGAAATTCTGGCTGCTGAGCTGCATGGAAGAGTCCGTCCAGGTGGGTGATCGGGGCAGCGGCGAAGCCGCATGCGGGAGCACGTATTGTAGGGAGCTCGGGCGCATCGATGATCGCAAATACGATCACTGATGCGCCAATTCGGATCTTTTTGATTGCCTGGAGCGCATCGCGTTCAATGAAACTCGCGGCTCGAGGTGCGCAGGCTGCCCAGCAGCGGCGTCAGGTCCTCCAGGTATTGCGCGATCAGGTGCCGGACCTCGTTCTCGGATTGCCAGACGCCGTAGACGGCCAGCAGCCGCGAATCGAGGATTTCGCGACGCTGCCGTTCGAGCAGTTCGCGCCGAACGATGATGTTGACGCTGCCGGTCTCGTCCTCGAGCGTGACGAACAGCGTGCCCTTCGCGGTGCTCGGCATCTGCCGCGCCGTCACGATTCCGCAGGCGCGGGCCAGGCGGCGATTGCGATGCTGCGCCAGCTCCTGCGCGGAAGCCAGCCGCCGCGCGCGCAGTTGCTCGCGCAGCAGCGCGACCGGGTGGCGGTTCAGCGTCAGGCCGATGGTGCGATAGTCGGCGACGATGTCGTCGGCCTCGGACGGTGCCCCGAGTTCGGGCCGCACCGGCTCGTCGATCGGCGCCATCGCCAGCAGGTCGCGCGAGGGCGCGGCGGCCACCGCCTGCCACAAGGCGTCGCGCCGGTTGCCGGCCAGCGTGGCGAAGGCGTTCGCGGCCGCCAGTGCCTCCAGGTCGCGCCGTTCGAGCCGCGCGCGGCGCGCGAGGTCGTCGACGCTCGCGAAAGGGCCCTGCTGGCGTGCTGCCTCGATTCGCAGCGCGGCTTCGCGGCCCAGTCCGGCAACCAGCGACATGCCGAGACGTACCGCCGGGCGGCCTTCGGGCGGCGGCTCGTCGGGCAGCGGTTCGAGCGAGGCATCCCAGTTGCTCGCCGTCACGTCGATCGGGCGCACCGTCACGCCGTGTCGCTTGGCGTCCTGCACCAGTTGCGCGGGCGGATAGAAACCCATCGGCTGGCTGTTCAGCAGCGAGGCGAGGAAGATCGCCGGCTCGTGGCACTTGAGCCAGCTGCTGGCGTAGACGAGGATCGCGAAGCTCGCCGCGTGGCTTTCCGGGAAACCGTATTCGCCGAAGCCCTTGATCTGCTCGAAGATCTGGCTGGCGAACTCCGAGGGGTAATTACGCTCCGCCATGCCCTTGACGATCTTCTCGCGATACTTCTCCAGGTTGCCCTTGCGTTTCCAGGCCGCCATCGCGCGCCGCAGCTCGTCGGCCTCGCCCGGGGTGAAGCCGGCCGCAATGATGGCGATCTGCATCACCTGTTCCTGGAAGATCGGAACGCCCTTGGTGCGCTCCAGCGCAGGTCTGAGGTCATCCTTCAGATAACTGACCGGTTCGAGTCCTTGCCGCCGCTTCAGGTAGGGATGCACGGCACCACCCTGGATCGGCCCAGGCCGCACGATCGCGACCTCGATCACGAGATCGTAGTAATTCTCCGGCCGCAATCTCGGCAACATCGACATCTGCGCGCGCGACTCGATCTGGAATACACCCACCGTATCGGCATTCGAGATCATGTCGTAGGTCGCCTTGTCGCCCTCGCGAATGTCATCGATGCTCATGCGCTTGCCGCGCCACTCGCCGACGAAATCGAACGCGCGCCGCAAGGCCGTCAACATGCCGAGGGCGAGCACATCGACCTTCATCAACCCGAGCGCCTCGAGGTCGTCCTTGTCCCACTGGATTACGCATCGCCCTTCCATCGCGGCATTCTCGACCGGTACCAGTCGTGTGAGCTTATCGCGGCTGATCACGAAGCCACCGGAATGCTGTGACAGATGACGCGGAAAACCGAGCAGCCTCGAAGCCATCTCGGCCCAGGCCTGGATGATCTGCGCTGAGGGGTCGAGCCCAACCGAAGCGAAACGTGCAAGCAAATCGGCGCGGCCGTCGAACCACCGATGCTCCTTGGCGACACGCTCGACCAGCATCAGGTCGACACCAAGCGCCTTGCCGGTTTCACGCAGCGCACCGCGCGGGCGATAGGTCGAGACAGCCGCCGCGAGTGCCGCTCGGTCATTGCCGTATTTTCGATAGATATACTGAATGACCTCCTCGCGTCGCTCATGCTCGAAGTCCACGTCGATATCGGGCGGCTCGCCGCGCTCACGACTGATGAAGCGCTCGAACAACATGGTGGTCCGGCCGGGATCCGCCGCGGTCACACCCAGGCAATAGCAGACCACCGAGTTCGCGGCGGAGCCGCGGCCCTGGCAGAGGATCTGTTGGCTGCGGGCAAACTTGACAACGTCGTAGACGGTGAGAAAGAACGGTTCGTACTCCATCTCGGCGATCAGGCCCAGTTCGTACTCGATACGCTCCTTCACCGAATCGGGAACACCGTTCGGGTAGCGTTTGCGCGCGCCACTCCAGGTTTCCTGCTCCAGGTATTGGGTCGGCGTCATCCCTTCGGGCACGATCTCGCGCGGATACTCGTACTTCAAGTCCCCCATCTCGAAGCAACAGGCACCAAGCACCCGACAAGTCTCCGCAAGCGCCTCCGCCGGAAACAGCCGCCCGATCCGCCCCAGCCTGCGCAGATGCTGCTCGGCATTCGACGCCAGCGCATAACCGCATTCACCGACCGGCTGCCCGACGCGAATCGCCGTCATGATGTCCTGCAAGGGCTTGCAGGAACGCGCATGCATGGTCACGTCACCGAGCGCGACCAACGGCATCGCGCGCTGCACACTCGCGGCCTCGATCGTCTCGCGATAGACGCCATCGAGCGCTCGCCCCAACTGCACGAGTCCGAGCCGCGCCTGCTCGCCGAAGACGTGCTTGAACCACGCCACCTGCGCATCGAGCACGTCGGCACGCACGGGATAACTCGGCACGAGGATCGCGAAGCAATCGGGCACGCCGCGCAGATGCGCGAACTCGGAAGGCGGGGCAGCCAGCATGCGCGGCGTCAGCGTGTAAGTGCCCTTCTTCGACGCCATGCGCCGCCACGAGATCAGCTCGGAGAGATTGCCGTAACCCTCGCGATTGCGCGCGAGCAGCACCAGCCCGAAGGCGCCAGGGCCCGGATCGCCGCCCGGCGCCACCACATCGGCCGTCACCTCGAAATACGAGCCGATCACCAGGCGCAGCGGCTCGGGCTTGCTGGCCGGATCGCTGCCCGCCTCTTCCCATTGCTTGAGCAAGGCTTCGGCATTCGCCTTCGCGGCCACGTGCATGCGCGGCGCGCCTGCCAGCGAGCACTCGTCGGTGATCGCGATGCCGCGATAGCCAAGCGCCTGCGCGCGCTCGACCAGTTCCTCGGCCGCCGAGGCGCCGTGCAGGAACGAGAAGTTCGATCGGCAGAACAGCTCCGCATAAGCGGGCAAGGCATTCGGAATCGCCATCGCCTCACCCGGACAGGCCGTGAGGGAATCCGCGCGGCGACTCGTCTTCCCCGCCTTGGCGGCCACCGTGGCAGACAGCCCTCCCGCCCTTCGGAAGGCGACCGCGCTCGATGGCCTGGCTGCTTCGCCCGGCGTTCGCGAAATGCCCTGGCATCGGCATCGCGTGCGATGACGCACGGCGGCGGGAAAGGACGACCAGACGGTTCATGATGAGGACCCACAATACTGGATATGCATACAGTATTGTGACGCAAAATCCCGGCCCGTTGCAGATCCGTCAAACAGAAGATTCCCGGACGATTCCGCCCCGTTTCCCTCAGCCCCACCCGCAGTCAGGACAGCTTGCGTCGCCGCGCCTCCTCAATGCTCCCGGACAAATATATCCCGTCCTCTGCATTGACCAATATCAAATCAAAATACAAAACGCGACTTTTCAGACAAACCCTCTCTTCGAATCAACCCACAATCAAATGCAAAAAAATACTTCCACACACCCCAACAACAATCGCAAGCGCATCAACCCTTCAGCCATGGACATTTATCTTGAAACGAAGAGACGCATTGAAAAAAGCCGCCATTCTCTCCAGCACCGCGATCCTGCCCGCCACGGCAAAAGCAGGATTACTGGCCGGATTAAGCACCCTGCTCGACAATGTCCTCAATAACGCGAATGCCGCCTCGGCCTCGGCCCAGCCGTCGATGCCACCCGCCTCCAGCCGCCTCGGCGCATCCCTTCCCCTTCTTCCGCAAAACGACAGCTTCATCGGAAAGATCAATCGCCGCAATCAAGTGAATCAACGGCATATCCAATATAGGTGGACGACTCGATTCCCCAACGCCACCGGCATTCCGATGGCAGCCACCGTGACTTACGACGATCTCCCCTCACTCGAGTGGTTATTGAAATTCGCCTCGATCATCGCCAGGATTCTCGTTAATTTCATTGCCGCAATACCGGGCGAATTAGGCGTAGCCTGGAAAACAACGATCGACAGGATATGCAGAGGCATCGACTCGGCACAGGCCAGCTACGATTCGATTCTCAAGAATCCGAGCGGCTCGAACACTCCGCAAAGACTCGCGAATCTCAATAGAAAAATCATCGGCCTGCTCACCGACATCAACAGCTTCATCCATGGCGCCATCGCTCCCACCGATGCCCGCTACACCGCCATGCACAACGTGAACGGCGAGGACAAGTACAAGGCGCTGTTCGCGACCATCAAGCTCCCCGAATATGCCGACCATTTTCACCGGGACGACGTCTTCGCGCGCCTGCGCGTGAGCGGCCAGAACCCGGTTCTCATCCAGGGCGTATCGGAGCTGCCCGCGAAATTCCCCCTGACCGACCAGCAGTATCGGCAGGTGATGGGCAACGCCGACGATCTTTCCGCCGCGGCTCGCGAACGCCGGCTCTACCTGCTCGACTATGTCGACAATCGCGCCCTGGCGACCTCGGGGCCGGTCTCGAAGCTGCTGACGGGCAAGGGCTACGCATTTGCGCCGATCGCCCTGTTCGCGCGCCCTCGGGGCGCGGAATCGCTGGTGCCCGTCGCGATTCAATGCGGGCAGGATCCGGCGACTCATCCCCTCTTCCTGCCCGCCCCCGCCTCCGACGAATCCGCGTATTGGGCCTGGCAGCAAGCCAAGACCGTGGTCCAGAACGCCGAGGAGAACTATCACGAGATGTACGTGCACCTGGCGCGCACCCATCTGGTCAGCGAAGCGTTCGCCATGGCGACGAACCGCAACCTTCCGCCCGCGCATCCCCTGCACCCCTTGCTGATGCCTCATTTCGAAGGCACCTTGTTCATCAACGAGGGCGCCGCGCTGGCGCTGCTGCCCAACGTCCCGCTGGGTTTCATCAACACGCTGTTCGCCGCGCCGATACCGCGGATCGCCGCCGAAATCGCCGCGGACAGGCTGGCCTTCGATTTCTACGAGCACATGCTGCCCAGGGAACTGGCGAACCGGAAGATCGACAACCCGTACGACCTGCCGGACTATCCGTATCGCGACGACGGCATGCTGATCTGGAATGCCATCCGGCGGTGGGTTGGTGAATACGTCGGTGTCTATTACCTGTCGGACAGCGCCGTGATCAACGACTACGAACTGGCGGCCTGGACCAAGGACGTGGCCGGTAGCGGCCGGGTGAAGGGTTTCGTGACGATCCAATCCCGGCAACAGCTGATCGACGTCCTGACCCTGGTCATCTTCAACGCGAGCGCGCAGCACGCGGCCGTCAATTTTTCGCAGCCCGACTACTGCCTCTATGCGCCCGCGCTATCGGCCCTCTCGTGCGCCCCGGCGCCCACCTCGATCAACGGTCAATCGCGACGAGACTGGGAGGCCATGCTGCCGCCCATGATCTCGGCGATCGAACGTATCGCCATCTACACGATATTGGGCGGGGTCCATTATCGAAAGCTCGGGGACTATCTCTGCAATAGCTTCCCGCACCGCCCTCTCATGGTCGATCCCAGGATCACGGGAGATGGCGGCCCCTTGCAGAGATTCAGGCAATCGCTCGAGAAAATCGAGGACCTCATCAATCTGCGCAACCGGAACCGCCCTTGGCCCTATCCCTACCTGTTGCCCAGCAGGATTCCGGCGAGCACGAATATCTGAGTTCCCCATCGCCTCACCCGAACAGGCCGTGCAGGAACCAGCGCCGCGCCTCGCCCTCGCGATCCTGATAGATCCAGTAACAGGCCCCGTCCTCGTCCTGCGCGACGTGGTAGTCGCGCAGGACGATCCGGCCGTCGAACCAGCCGCCCTCGATACGCTCGAAGCTCGACACGATGCGAAGCTGCCCGCGATAGCAGGGCCGCTCATCGCGCATCGCGAGCGGAATCGGCTCGGCCAGCAGCCAGGCCGGACGCGGCGACGCGATCGGCTGGGCCGGCAAGCGCCCGGCCGGCGCATGCAGGGGCAGCCAGCGGTTCGCGGTTTCGGGGCGATAGTCGGCCGAAGGCACGGCGCGCAGCACGTTGTCCGCGCCGAGCCGGGCGCTCAGCAACTCGACGAGCCGCGCGCGGGCCTCGCGCGTGCGCCCCGGCTCGGGAAACAGGTCGACGGGCGGCGGCGCGACCGATTCGACGCGTATCGCGACGAGCCGCACCGCGAGCACCGCGGCCGGCAATTCGAGGCACGCGAGCCGTTCGCCGAGCACGCGCAGGCAATGCGTTTCGTCGCGCGTCGGTTCGGCAAAGGCAAGCTCGATGGCGGTGGGCGGCACCGCCGCGCGGCCGCGTTCGTGATCGAGATCGAAGCGCAGCACCGCGACCGACAACTGCCGCGCGGCCAGCCAGCCGCCGAGCTGGGCGACCAGACGGCGCGCGACGAACAGCACCGCCTCGGCATGCTCGACGCGTTCGGGCAGTTCGAGCCGCACATCGAATTCGGGGGGAATCGGCAGCCAGGCAAAGGGCTCGGGCAAGTCGCCATAGGCGCGATCGAGCGAGGCCAGCAGTTCGGGCCCGCAGCGCCGCTGCAAGCCGGCACGCGGCAGCCGGCGCAGATCGGCCAGCGTCGCGCAGCCGAGCCCGTCGAGCCAGCCGGCGTAATCGCGCGCGGCCGGCATCAGCTCGCAAGGCAACGCATCGAGCGAGCACCGCAGCGTGGCCTCGCGCATCACGCGCCGGCGCCGCCCCCGACGTGGCCGGGCGCGCGCCA
>NZ_VWWK01000110.1:0-24854 GCF_011753035.1 Burkholderia sp. Ax-1720
GCAGCGCCGCGGCCACGGCGGCCGGAGCGGCTGCCGCGACCTCGGCCGGGCGGGTGGGCGCGCTGATCGGCATGGCGGCCTCAGGCGGCGTGCTGCTGGCTGCGCAACTGCGCGTCGAGCTGCTGCAGCGTGGTGTACTGCGTGATGTTCAGCGCTTCCGGGTCGATCGAGCCGTAGAGCTGCTCGCAGAACACGATCAGCTCGACGATGTTGAGCGAATCGATGCCGAGTTCGCCGATGCCGGCGCCGGTGTCGACGGTCTCGACGTTGAGGATCTTGGCGACTTCGCGGGACAGGATCTCGAGGGCGTCGGCCGGGACGTTGGGGTTGCTCATGGTCTGGCTCCTTCGTGCAAGTGGTCGGGTAAAGGGGAACGGCTTGGGATTACAGGGCCGGCTCAATGGCCGGCTTCACTGCGCAGGCTCTTGCGAAGCTCGTGGTAACAACGGTAGGAACTGCCTTCCATCTTCGTGAACGCCAGCAGGTCGCGCTGGTCGTCGAAGCTCGCGACGGCCCGGCCGCGCACCAGCGCGCCGAGGAATTCGTTGGACAGCAGCTTGATGGCCAGCACGCGCTGGACCTTGCCGAAGCTGTAGTGCGCGATCTCGGTCTGGCTGCGCGCGGCCTCGGCGATGAAGTGATGCACGCCGCGCAGCTCGGGGCTCAGCGCGAGGCGGCCGGTTTTTTCCAGCCAGGCAACGTGCGCCATCAGCGCGCGCACGAAGTAGGGGCGCACCACCGTCAGGTACTTGTTGAACACGGTCGGGCCGCCGATGCGCAGGCGGTCGCCGGCACCCACCCGCACCTCGCCGGCGACATTGGCCAACTGCAGGTTGCCGGCCAGGAACGGCGCGCCGAAGGTGTCGCGCCGCAGCTTGCGGTACTCGTCGGGCCACACCAGGTAGGCGGCCGGGAACATCACGCCGGGCAGGCGCGCGGCGATCACCGCCATGCAGTCGCGATGGGCCTCGATGCCCCACACCTTGTCCACGTGCAGGCCGATGCCCTGCTCGTCGCTGCGCGCCAGGGTCTTCCAGCCGGCCAGGCTCGGACCGCCGCCGTCGCTCATCAGGAAGGCGAAGTTGTGGCCGGCATCGATGCATTCGCAGGCGCGGCGGTTCTGGTCCTCGGTGAAGAACAGCCCGAACATGATGCGGATGAAGGCGCGCATGAAGGGCTTGAAGTGGCCGTGCAGGCCCTCGTCGGCGATCTGCAGCAGCAACTGCTCGGTGAGCGGCGCCTCGTCGTGCGCGAGCGGCGTGGAGGCCGGCGATTCGGGCAAGGGCTCGGGCCGCGTGTCGCGCAGCGCGATCACCATCTCGCTGTCGAGCAGGCGCAGCGCGGCGTCCTCCACCAGCGCCACGGCCGCGGCGGGCGGGCCGCCCGCCAGTTCGAGATGGCGCAGCACCGGGAAGGCCGCCGGCGAGGCGGCCTGCGGGCCGGCCGGTGCCGCGCGCGGCGGCGCGTCCGGCGCGGCGGGCAGCAGGATCGGATCGACGGTGTCGGGCGGGGACAGGAAGGAGACGGTGGACATGGTGGGGTTCCGGGTCAGAAACGCACGCGCAGCGCGGCGTCGATCTGGGTGCTGAGGCCGACCGCGCGATATTCCGAGCCGCTGCCGGCGAACGCGTGGGTCAGGGCGAAATCGAGACTGGTGCGCTTGCCGATGTCGGCCACCACCTGCGCGATGGTCAGCAGCCCCTTGTCCTGCGGCGAGTAGATGCCGCGGATCGAATACTCGACGTGGCCGATCTTCTTGCCGGCGCGCACGAACAGGTAGTCGCGCAGGCTGCCGTCCACGCTGACCGCGTCGGCGGTGGCGCCCAGCCCCGCCAGCGCGAGGTTCGGCTCGGCCGCCAGCAGCGCGTGATTGGCGTTGATCGAGTTGACGATGCGGCGCCACTGGCTCGCGTCGTAGCGCGCCTCGTCGTGCGACCACTCGACGATCAGCGAGACGTTGCCGGGCAGCGCGCTTTGCAGGCCGAGCGCGCTGCGCCACATGTACTGGCGGTCGTTGCGGCGGTCGACGAGGTCATAGGCGTCGGCCTGGTCGAGCGGCGTGCCGTCGGCCAGGAAGCGCGGCACCGCGCGCGTGGTGCCGCGCTCGATCCAGCCGCTCGCATAGACCGTGCTCGATTTGCCGACGTCGAGCGAGAGCGTGCCGCCGGTGCCGCCGTGCGCGGCGTGGCGGCCCGCTAGCAGCGAGGCGGAGCCGCCGTCCCAGTTGGTGGCCACGCGCAGCAGCTGGGTCGCGCCCTCGACGTCGCGGTTGTCGACATCGCTGCGCAGGCTGCGGTTCCAGCCCGCGATGGCCTGCACCGTGGTGGTCTCGCCCGCCCACTTCAGGTCGACCAGCGGCGTGCCCTCGACGTCGCCGTAGCGATCGTAGATGTCGGCCGAGGCCGCGCGCTTCTGGAAGAAGCCGAGCGGGAAGAAGGCCTGCGAGGTGTCGAGCGCGTCGATGCGCTTGCCGGCCGTGATGCTCAGGCCGTTGTCGAAGGCGTAGCGCAGGCCGGCTTCGTTGAAGCGGCTGGCCTGCGCGCCGAGCGAGTGGTCGGCGGCCACCAGGCGCGCGTTGGCGAACAGGTTCTCGCCGTCGAGCCGGAACAGCGCGGCGGCCTCCTGGTGGTCGCGCGGTTCGCTGCCGATCAGGTCGGCGAGCAGCGCGTGGCCGTCGAAGGCATCGACGCTGCGCACGTAGCCGACCCCGCTGAAGCTGCCGAGCTGGTCCATCAGCGATTCCCCCCTTGCCGCGACGGCATGGCAGGCGAGCGCCAGCGCGGCGCCGAGGCAGGCACCGGCGCGCGCGCCGCGCGGCGTGCCGGCGATGGCGGCCGGGCTGGCCAAGCGCATGGGGCGGCGGGGGCACGGAGCATGGCGGTCGGCCTCACTGCGCATCGGCGAGCGTGTCGGGATTGAACCAGCCCGACGGAATCCGGTGCGGCTTGCCGTCTAGGATGTCGACGACGCTGGCGCGCTGTTTCTCGACCTCGTTGCGGTAGGTGATCTGGCGGATCACCTTGCGGCCGTCCACCTCGACCGGCGTGGCGAAGTCGGCGCTGCGGAACAGCAGGCCGCTGGCGAGGAAGAACTGCGCGCGAATCGGCACGTCGGTGCCGGTGGCCACCCACAGCTTGATGCTCGGGTAGACGTTGTCGGGATCGGTGGCGGCGAGGTCCAGCTCGGTGGCCGCGCGGCCGTCGATGGTGGCGGCCGCGCCGGTCGTGGCGCGATAGCTGTCGGCCCAGTGGGTGCGCGTGATGTCGCTGATCACCACCTCGCCCTGCAGCCGCTGCATGCCGTTGATGCGCACCGCGCTGCGCGTGTTGGGCACGTAGAACCAGTGGCCGCGCGTGGTGGCCAGGTACTTCTGGCCGTCGTTCTCGCCGCTGCGGGTGAGCGCCAGCGTGTCGCCGTTGGCGCGCGTGTAGACCAGGTAGCGCGTCGCGTCGTCCTGTTGCTGGCCCACCAGGTTGGTGATGCGAATGTCGGTCTGCGTGTCCGAGCTGGTGCTGCGATAGGCGTCGGCGCGTGCCAGCATGGTCTGCGCGGCGGGCTGGTCGGCGGCCAGCGCGCGGGGCGCGGACAGCAGCGCCAGCGTGCCCGCGCAGAGCGTCAGGGCGGTGCCGAAGGCGGCGAGCAGCGTGCGCGGCGGCGGGAGGCGAAGCATCATGATGCGAGACCCTCGATGATGTTGCGTTTGGCGAGCCCGAGCGTGGCGAAGCCGGCGGCGGCGATGCCGAGCACCACGAAGGCGGCCTCGACGGCGGCCACCGCGGTCGGCGTCACGGCGAATTCGAGCAGGATCGGCTTGACGCGCCCCGGGGGCGGCGGGAGATGGATCTGGGCGTGATTGAGCGCGAGCATCGCGAGCACCGCGCAGGCGATGCCGAGCGCCGCGCCGATCAGGCCCAGCAGCGCGGTTTCCTGGACCAGCACCCAGCGCACCGTGGCGGTCGGCACGCCGATCGCGCGCAGCGTGGAGATTTCGCGGCGCCGCTCGACGATGCTCATCAGGATCCAGTTGCTCATCGACAGCAGGATGGTCAGCGAGAGGATCGCACCGAACACCGAGAACTGGTTGCGATAGAGCGAGACGATCTGGTGGTAGAGCGAGACCAGCTGGTCCCAGCTGCGCACGTCGAGCGCGGGCAGGGCGGCGCGCAGCGCGGCGACCGCGGCCGGGGTGGCGTCGGTGTGCGCCAGGAAGATCGCCAGGCGCGAGACGCGGTCGGTGCGCAGCAGCGCCTGCGCGGCCGGCAGCGTGATGTTGACGATGCGCTCGTCGACATCCTTGGTGCCGGTGCTCATCACGCCGACGATCTGCGCGTCGGTGGCGTTGATGCCGCCGTGCGCGGTCGACACCATCAGCTGCACCACCGAGCCGGTGTGCACGCCGAGCTTGCGGGCCAGCTCGGCGCCGACCACCACCTCGGTGCCCGGCGCCGACGGCGACAGGTAGCGTCCCGACAGCACCGCGTGATAGTCGAAGTAGCCCGGCGGCTCGCGGGCCGGCTCGACGCCCACGCCGACGAAGCCGTAGCTGAGGTCGCCGTTCGAGATCAGGCCGTCGAAGTCGATCTCGCGAGCGGTGGTGGCCACGCCCGGCAGCGCGGCCACGGCGCGTTGCGCGTCGGCCTGCTCGGCGGCGCTCAGGCCGTATTGCAGCGGCTTCTCGCCGATCAGGTCGAGGTAGCCGCGGTGCATCACCTGCAGGTGGCCGACGCCGCTGTCGATCGAGCCCTCGCGCACCGCGTCGAAGGTCGCCGCCACGTAGCCGAGCGCGATGCTGGCGGCGAACGCGGCCACGCCGATCATCGCCATGGTCAGGAGGGTTCGGCGCCGGTTGCGCCAGAGGTTACGCCACGCGTACGTCAGCCAGTTCACCTTGAGCTCCCAGAATGCCGTCGCGCATCTCGATGCGGCGGGGCAGGCGCGCGCACAGACGTTCGTCATGCGAAGCGATCAGAAAGGCCGTGCCGAGCGTGCGGTTGGTGTTCAGCACCAGTTCGGCGACGGCTTGTGCATTGGCGCTGTCGAGGCTGGCGGTCGGCTCGTCGGCGATCACCAGCGCCGGCTCCTTGGCCAGCGCCCGCGCCAGCGCCACGCGCTGCTGCTCGCCGCCCGAGAGCTGGCCGGGCCGGTGCCGCTCGCGCGCGGACAGGCCCACCGCGTCCAGCATCGCGCGCGCCTGTTCGCGACGCGTGCGCGGCGTGCCCCAGGCGAAGCAGCCCAGTTCGACGTTCTCCAGTGCCGACAGCACCGGGATCAGGTTGAAGTGCTGGAACACGAAGCCGATCCGCTCGCGGCGCACGCGCTCGAGCGCGGCCGGCGAGTCGTCGATCTCGCGGCCCTCCAGCCGGCGCGTGCCCGAGCTCGGCACGTCGAGGAAGCCGGCCAGGTTGAGCAGGGTGCTCTTGCCGCTGCCCGAGGGGCCGACCAGCGCGACCACGTCGCCGCGCCGGATCACCAGGTCCGCGTCGCGCACCGCCACCAGTTTCTCGGCGCCCGCGTAGCGGCGCGTGACGCCGAGCAGCTCGAGGACGATCGGCGCCGCGTCGAGCGGCGGCTGGCTCAGGTCGGTCATGCCAGTGCCCCTTGCAGCGCCGGCTTGCCGGCCGCCGCGGCGGGCGCTGCCACCAGGGACAGCGCGCCCTGCGTGTACAGCTCGCGGCACTTCAGGCGCTGCAGCTTGCCGCTGGTGGTGCGCGGCAGCGAGCCGGGCTCGACGAAGCAGAGGTCCTGCGCCGCGAAGCCGATGCGTGCGCCCAGCAGTTGCTGGCATTCCAGGCGGGTCTGCGCGCTGGCGTCCACCGGGCGCGTCTCGATCGCCACCACCAGGCGCTCGGTGCCGCTGGCCGTATCGGGGCAGCCGAAGGCGATGCAGGTGCTCTTGCGCAGCAGCGGATGCGCGCTCAGCGCGTCCTCGATCTCGTGCGGGAAGTAGTTGCTGCCGCGGATGATGATCACTTCCTTCTTGCGGCCGAGGATGTAGAGCTGCTCGTCGGCGACATAGCCGATGTCTCCGGTCAGGAAGGCGCCGTTCGGCGTCAGCGGCGCGACGATCTCGCCGCTGCCGGCGTCGAGGTAGCCGAGCATCAGCGAGCTGCCGCGGATCGCGATCTCGCCGGCCTGCCGCTCGGCGAGCGTCGCGCCGTGCTCGTCGACGATCTCGTAGCGCATGCCGGGAATCGGCTTGCCCATCGCCAGCACCAGTTCGCGCTCCGGCGCCGGCGCGTCGGCCTCGGCCGGCGCCACCGGCTCGGCCGCGCGCCGCTCGATCAGGGCGCGCTTGTCGATGGCGTCGGCGATCACGTAGGGCGCGCCCTCGATCCGGCCCGCGTGCCAGGCGCGATGCATCGAGACCGCCAGCGTCGATTCGGCCATGCCGTAGCACGGCTGCAAGGCCGAGGCATCGAGGCCATGCGGCGCGAAGGTGGTGGCGAAGTCGCGCAGCGTATCGGCGTCGACGCGTTCGCCGCCGATGAAGATGTTCCGGCAGGCCGACAGGTCGACGCCTTCCATGGCGGCGGCATTGAAGCGGCGCACGCAGTAGCGCAGCGCGAAGGTCGGCACCGAGGTGGTGGTGGCGCGCGTCGCGGCGATGCGCTTGAGCCAGCCGAGCGGGTTGCGGATGAAGCTGTTGGGCTGCATGAACAGCAGCGGCGCGCGATAGTGCAGGTTCGACAGCAGGGTGAGCAGCCCCATGTCGTGGTAGAGCGGCAGCCACGAGACGGTGCCGTCGCCCTGCTCGATATCGAACAGCACCGCGCCGCCGATGCCGAGCACGTTCGCGATCACGTTGGCGTGGCTCAGCACGGCTGCCTTCGGATGCGAGGTCGAGCCCGAGGTCAGTTGCACGTGATGCGGATCGTTGCCGGACTTGGCGCTGATGAAGGGCTGCGCGCCGGCCTCGGCGGCAGCCGCGAAGCTGGCGGCGTCGATCACCCGGGTGCCGGCCGAGACGACGGGCGCGGCCTGCCAGACCGGCGCGAGCGCGTCGAGGCCGATGGCCAGGCGCGGGCGGTACAGCTCGCAGGCCACCTCGGCCACCTGCCGGACTTCGCCGCTGCGTTTCGCCGGGACCGGCACCGTGCACGGCAGCGCGCCCGCCATCACGCAGGCCATCATCGCGACCGCGTGCTCGACCGAGGCGGGCAGGGCCAGCATCACGATGTCGTTCTCGCGGATGCCGAGCTCGCGCAGCGCGCCGGCATGGCGCAGCACCGCTTCGGCGAAGCCGTGATAGTCGATCGAGGTCTCTTGCCCGGCGTCGTCGACGAAACTCATGCGATGCGCGGCACCGGGGCCGCCCTCGAGCGCATCGAGCAGACGATGGGTTGTGGAAGCGCAATGTGTCACGGCCTGGCCCTCCTGGATGAGCGGGGCGCAGGCCCCGTCGAACGGAGTCGATTCTTGTCGCAACCGGCGAGGCGCGACAAACGCAATCTCGGCAGGCTATGCATGCGTGCCATGCATCCACGCCGCGCGCGGTGCCGCGCGCCTGCCTCGGCGGGCGGTTCATGCCTGGGCCTCATGCATCGCGTTCGGAAAAGTCGCTTGTCCGTGCCGCGTGTCGTACCAACAATGGGGGACGACGCAGGGGCCATTGCACGCGCGAGCGCGGCGCGTGATCCACGCGTATCAGAATGATGTTCCGATCCTCGCCGTCGATGGGTTCGCGGCGGGTGCGTGCCGCGCGCAAGGCGCCCGCGTGCGCATGCCGTGTCCGGCGCCGCCCGGGATTCGACGACGATGCTTTATCCGGAACTGTATCAATCGCTCGAGGCAGTACGCTGGAACATGCATGCCGACATCGACTGGAACGCCTTCGATGCGGCGCGGCTCAGCGACGAGCAGGCCATCACGATCCGCATGAACGCGATCACCGAGTGGTCGGCGCTGCCGGCCACCGAGATGTTCCTGCGCGACAACCGGCACGACAGCGATTTCTCCGCCTTCATGAGCATCTGGTTCTTCGAGGAGCAGAAGCACTCGCTGGTGCTGATGGAGTACCTGCGCCGCTTCCGGCCCGAGCTGGTGCCGACCGAGGCCGAACTGCACGCGGTGCGCTTCGAGTTCGATCCGGCGCCGCCGCTGGAAACGCTGATGCTGCATTTCTGCGGCGAGATCCGCCTGAACCACTGGTATCGCCGCGCGGCCGAGTGGCATACCGAGCCGGTGATCCGCCAGGTCTACGAGATCATTTCGCGCGACGAGGCCCGCCACGGCGGCGCCTACCTGCGCTACATGAAGCAGGCGCTGGCGCGCCAGGGCGATGTCGCGCGCGCCGCGTTCGCCAAGCTCGGCGTGCTGATGGCATCGGCGCGCCGCACCGAGAAGCCCCTGCATCCCACCAACCTGCACGTGAACCAGTCGCTGTTCCCGCGGGATACCGTGCAGTCGCGCCTGCCCGATCCGGCGTGGCTCGAGCGCTGGCTCGACGAGCAGATCCGCTTCGACGGCGAATGGGAGAAAAAAGTGGTCGACCGGATCCTGCACAACCTGTCGATCCTGTTCGAGCGTCCGATTGCGTCGGTGCAGGAATTGAACCGCTATCGCAAGGAGGTGGTCGCGCGCCTGCCTGCTTGCGCCGCCATGCACGTTGGCGACGGGCGGGCGGAACCTGCCCGCGGCGCGACCATGCCGGCCTGAGGGCGGGCCGGGCACGCGCAGGCCCGGACGCGCGCGCGAAACCATCGCCCGTGCATCGCCCGTGGTGAACCGGTTCCGGTTGCCGCGCGGCGATTTTTCGTTTACCTCCCTGGTGTGAACAATTGGATTGGCGATTAATCGGCTATTTCTTTATGAGCGATTCATTGAGTTATGGGTTTATGGTTTTTTCGATGTGGCAGTATTGATTCATTGAACGATTTGCCGGATTGATGCCGTGCGGGCGGCACGAATAACCGGATTTGTTTGTTTTTGGAAATGAAATCGTCGGGTAAATGTATGGTGTGAAAATTTGAGCGTTGACGGGTGATTCCATGACTTCTCTTGCCAGGCAAGCGATTTCATGGAGTGAAATAATATCTGGAGAGGATTGCCTGGCGGCCTTCGGCGGAAGATTCGTCAATCTTCGGAGTGAATCCAATTCGATTTACGATTTCATTTTTATATATTTCAAATATATAACGTCAATTGTATTCGAGAATTTACTCGTTCGAGTTTGGAAATGCTGGTAGATTGCATTCTGGAAATGATGGCGTCATGATCCGGCGTGACAATGAGGTTTTTGAATTGACGGGCGGAGTTGGCGTATCGCACTCCGAAATAACATCCGTGTCGCATCGCCGACGGCGGAAACAATGAGGGCATGGCCCACCGCGGGCCTGGCGCCGAGGACCACATGCGGCGCATCGATGTGAGAGGTCGCAGTATGGCAAGTGCAAAACGTTTGAAGAACCTGCCGTCGCTCGATTTTCTGAGAGGTTTCGAATGCGCGGCACGTCATCTGAGCTTTACCAAGGCCGGCCAGGAATTGAACGTCACGCAGTCGGCCGTGAGCCGCCAGGTCAAGGCGCTCGAGGAGCGGCTGCGCATCGAGCTGTTCCACCGGCATATCCGCGCGCTGACGCTCACCGACGAGGGACGCGCCTTGTATGGCGCGATCTCGGGCGCGCTGTCGGATATCGAGCACGCGATCGATGCGCTTTCCGAGTGCGTCGCGCAGCGCGCCGTCTCCTTGTCCACCACGGCCTCGTTCGCGGCCTTGTGGCTGATTCCGCGCCTCAGTTCGTTTCGCGTGAAGCACCCCGATATCGACGTGCGCGTGTCCGCCACCAATGAAATCGAGGACATCAGGCGAAAACGTTTGAACTTCGCAGTCCGATATATGGCGCCCGACATGCTGGCGCCGGGCATGCGCGTGTTGTTCCGCGAGCGCGTGGTGGCGGTCTGCAGCCCGAGCCTGGCCAGCGCGCACGGCATGCCGATCCGCACGCCCGCCGATCTCGAGCGCCACGTGCTGCTGCACATGGGCGACGCGCGCGGCCAGGCGCCGTGGTATTCCTGGAGCACCTTGCAGAAGGCGCTGGGCGTGCCGCGCATGAAGCAGGCCGGCGGCCTGACCTTCAGCCAGTACGACCAGCTGGTGCAGGCGGCGGTGGATGGACATGGCATCGCGATCGGCCGTCGGCCGCTGGTGGACGGGCTGATCCGCCAGGGGCGCCTGGTCGAGCTGTTCGGCGATTGCTCGGTGCCGTCGGGCAGCTACGTGCTGCTCAACAACGACGAGATGTCGGGCAGCGCCGACGCGGCGGTGCTGGTCGACTGGCTGCTCGGCGAGGCGGGGCGGCACGGTGCGCCGCGCATCGCCAGGGCCGAACCGATCGCGATCGGCGAGGGCGCCGCGCCGCGGCTGCACAGCGTCGGTTGAGGCGCCGGCGCGCCCCCTGCCGGCCGGCGCCGGCCCCTCAGTTCGCGTTCACCAGCGACGGGTCGATATAGGTCGGCACGTCCTGCGCCTGCTTGTAGACCGCGTTGCGCACGTTGAAGCGATCGGCGTTGGCGGTCGAGCCGTAGATCGAATCCAGCCCCGTGCCCTTGTGGAAGGCCTGCTTCGCGGCGGCCGCGTCCAGCAGGTGGGTGCCCTTCAGGAGCGGCAGGTACTGCTCCGGCGTGAGCCCGACGCGCGCGGCCATGATCTTCACCGCATCGGCCTGGGTCTTCGGATCGGCGATATAGGCCACGCAGCGATACCAGACCCGGATCACCTTGGCCCAGTCGGCGCGGCGCGCCGCGAGGCTGGTGGGCGAGACCGACAGCGCGTCGTAGATCAGGCCCGGCGCATCGGCCGAGGTGAAGATCGGCCGCGCGCCCGGCACGCGCTTGAGCGCCTCGCCCGCGTTCGGCTGCCAGGCCGCCACCGCCGCGATATCGGGCGCCGAGCCCAGCACCTGCGGCAGCTCGTTGGTCTTGGCGTTGACCAGGGTGACGTCGCCGTCCTTCATGCCGTGCTTCTGCAGCGCGGTCTCGACCAGCAGGTGGTCCACCAGGCCCAGCTCGACGCCGATCTTCCTGCCCTTCAACTGCTCGACGCTGCGCAGCGGCGGCTTGGCGATGATCATGTCGTTGCCGGCCGAGTAATCGGTCAGCAGGATCATGGTGTTCTTCGCGCCCGAGGCGCCGGTCACCAGCGCGTCGCCGTTGGTGACCGTCACTGCGTCGAGCTTGCCGGCCGAGAAGGCGTCGAGCGAGGCCGAATAGTCGAACCACTCGAAGTCGACGTCCACTCCCGCATCCTTGAACCAGCCCTTGTCGAGCGCGACCTGGAACGCGACCCAGCCCGGCCAGTCGCTATAGCCGATCTTCAGCGGCGGCGCCGCGTGCGCGAGCGGCGCGGCGCAGAGGGCGGACAGCGCGCCGGCCAGCGCGACGGCATGCAGCGCGCGGCGCGCGGGAGCGGCAAGCTGGACGAGCGGGGCGGGACGGGAGGAGCAGGCGGCCAGCAGGCGGCGCAGGGGAGAGGCAAAGCGGTTCATCGTGAACTCCGGCGTATCTGGGATGGCGTGACGTCGAACCGGCCCGCGCATCGCGCGGGCCGCTGGCGTGGCCGGATCTCCGGAATCGGTGCGGAACGAAAAAACGGCCACGGAGAGGCGCGGTAGCGATCGCTACGCTGCTCTCCCGGGCTTTTGTCCCGCCGTGTAGCACGTGTCCCGCGCATCGCGCGCCGGCCCGTGCCGGGCTGCTCTCGGACCAGGCATCGCGCTCGCGCGCGACCGGAACCCTAGCACCCCTAAGATGCGACTTCGCCGCACCTCTCGCTCGCTGGTCGAGCGAAAAGCATGCCAGCGACGTGCGGCCCGATTCAGCGGGCGCCGTCCTCGCGAGCGGCGCGAGCCAGCGCGTCGCGGCGCGCGGCGCGCTGCAATTCGATGAAGCGCGCGGCAAACAACAGGGCCAGCGCGTTGCGCAAGCTCAGCATGGTCTTCATTCCGGTCTCCTCGGGGATGGCGATGCGAGAGGCCGTGCAATGGCCGTGCCATCCCGCGATTCGCGGCTTGCGCAGGCACGCGCAAGGCGCTTGAAAGCAGGCCGGGCGCGATGGCGCGCCGGCTCGTGCGTGCCGTCTCGCGCGGCCCTCGCGACGCGCGTCGACGGTGCGCGCCGCGCATGGCCGTGGTGCGCGGGCCCGGGTGCATGCACGATGCGAGGGCGCGGCGCCGATCGCGCCGATGCCGTCCAGGCGACGGCACGCAAGCCGCGCGAAAACCCCCGCGCGCCAGTGCCGCCGCGCTTCTCCGTTGCTCCAACCCGCCGCGCCGGCATCGCTTTTCCATCACTGGCACGCAAATCGCTTGATAGCGAACCGAGAGGTGCGAAGCGATTTGCATCATCTTCAGGATCGCTAGGGTTCCGGTCGCGCTTGAGCGCGATGCCTGGTCCGAGAGCGTTCCGGTCTTGCCGACGGCCTCGTCCGAGGTCGCGGCGAGGCTCCACGGAGGGATAAAAGCCCGGGAGGTCGCGATGACGTCATCGCCCTCTCATGCCATCCCATCCGATCCCAGGAGCCTCGATGACTTCCCAATCCCTCCCGCCGATCCCGCACGTGCTGTGGGAGACGCTGATCCCGGCCGGCACCCACTGGTCGGGCTGCCTGCGGCGCGGCCTGGCGCTGCGCATCGTCGATCTCGAAGGCGGCGCGAACCTGTCCGCCGTGTTCCATCGCCAGGAAGACCTGCTCGAACGCTACAACATGGCCGACACGCTCAAGGCGCAGCACACCGCCCATCTGACGGCCGGCCATGCGCTGCATACCGACATGGGCCGCGTGATCGCCTCGATCACGGCCGACACGCTGGGCTGGCACGATCCGCTGGGCGGGGTGGGCGACGCCGCGCTGTTCGCCGCCAAGTACGGCAGCACGCAATACCAGCAGCAGCGCAACGCGATGATCCGCAACGGCCGCGACAGCCTGGTGCTCGAACTCGCCAAGCACGGGCTCGGCCTGCGCGACCTGGCCGCCAACGTGAATTTCTTCAGCCGGCTGGCCAGCGGCGCCGACGGCGAGCTCGAGTTCGTGGCCGGCCACTCGGCGCCCGGCAGCGCCTTCGACCTGCGCTTCGAGATGAACACGCTGGCCGCCTTCTCGAGCGCCCCGCATCCGCTCGACCCGTCCTCCACCTACGCGCCCCGCCCGGTCAAGCTGATTGCCTACCGCGCCTATCCGGCCGACGGCGCGGCCGGCGCCGACGACCTCTGCCGCAACTCGCGCCCGGAGAACGGCCGCGCCTTCATCAACACCGACCGCCTGTTCGCCTGAGGAGCGCCGCCATGACGATCATCGAAAGCCGTCTCGATCCGCGCGACGCGAGCTACGACCACACGCTGCCCTCGGGCGAGCCCTGGCTGCACGAGCTCAAGCAGGGGCAGGTGCTGCGCATCCTCGACCTGGAAGGCAACCAGGCTGTCGACACGCTGTTCTACAGCAGCCACGATCCGGCCGAGCGCTACAGCGCGCAGGACACGATCCGCGCGCAGCGACGGATCTACCTCGGCGCCGGCAGCGTGCTGATGTCGAACCTCGGCCGCCCGCTGGCCACCATCGTGGCCGATACCTGCGGGCGCCACGACACGCTGGGCGGCGCCTGCGCGGCCGAGAGCAATACCGTGCGCTACGCGCTGGAGAAGCGCCACATGCACAACTGCCGCGACTCCTTCCTGAAGGCCATCACGCATTGCAGCTGCGGGGTCGGCACGCGCCTGTCCAAGCGCGACCTGGTGGGCAACGTCAACTTCTTCATGAACGTGCCGGTGACGCCCGAGGGCGGCCTGAGCTTCGAGGACGGCATCTCCGCGCCCGGCAAGTACGTGGAGATGCGCGCCGAGCAGGACCTCACGGTGCTGATCTCGAACTGTCCGCAGCTCAACAATCCCTGCAACGGCTACAACCCCACGCCGGTGCGGCTGACGATCTGGGAGGCGCGATGAGATTCGCCAAGGTGCTGGTCGCCAATCGCGGCGAGATCGCCTGCCGCGTGATCCGCACGCTCAGGCGGCTGGGCATCGCCTCGGTGGCGGTCTATTCCGAAGCGGACCGGCACGCGCCGCATGTCGGCCTGGCCGACCAGGCGGTCTGCATCGGCCCCGCCAGCGCCGCCGACAGCTACCTGAGGATGGAGGCGATCCTGGCCGCCGCGCGCGAGACCGGTGCGCAGGCGATCCATCCCGGCTACGGCTTCCTGTCCGAGAACCCGGCCTTCGCCGAGGCCTGCGAGGCGGCCGGGCTGCGCTTCATCGGGCCGCGCGCCGCGCAGATGCGCGCCTTCGGGCTCAAGCACAGCGCCCGCGAGATCGCGCGCGAGCAGGGCGTGCCGCTGCTGCCGGGCACCGGCTTGCTGGCCGATGCGGCAGCCGCGCTGGAAGCCGCCGGGCGGATCGGTTATCCGGTGATGCTCAAGAGCACGGCCGGCGGCGGCGGGATCGGCATGTCGCTGTGCCGCGATGCCGGGCAACTGGCCGCCGCCTTCGAGACCGTCGCGCGACTGGGCGCGGCGAACTTCGCGAACGCCGGCGTGTTCGTCGAGAAGTACGTCGAGGCCGCGCGCCATATCGAGGTGCAGATCTTCGGCGACGGGCGCGGCGAGGTGATCGCGCTCGGCGAACGCGACTGCTCGGTGCAGCGGCGCAACCAGAAGGTGATCGAGGAAACCCCGGCGCCGGGCCTCACTGACGCCGAACGCGCCGGGCTGCATGCCGGCGCGGTGCGGCTCGCGAAGGCGGTGGACTACGCCTCGGCCGGCACCGTCGAATACGTGTTCGACGCCGAGGCGCGGCGCTTCTATTTCCTGGAGGTGAATACGCGCCTGCAGGTCGAGCACTGCGTGACCGAGGAGGTGACCGGCACCGACCTGGTGGAATGGATGATCCTCGAGGCCGAGGGCGACCTGCCGCCGCTCGCCGCGCTGGCGGCCGGCGCGCCGCCGCGCGGCGCGAGCATCCAGGTGCGGCTCTACGCCGAGGATCCGAACAAGCGCTTCCAGCCCAGCGCGGGCCTGCTCACGCATGTCGAGTTCCCGGCCGGGGCGCGCGTGGAGAGCTGGGTCGAGGCCGGCACCGAGGTCAGCGCCCATTACGATCCGCTGCTGGCCAAGCTGATCGTGGCGGGCGACACGCGCGAGGCCGCGCTCGCGAAGCTGCGCGAGGCGCTGGCGAGCACCACGCTGTATGGCATCGAGACCAATCTCGACTACCTGCGCGCGATCGTCGGCTCGGACACCTTCGCGCGCGCCGCGCAGACCACCGCCTTCCTGTCGCGCTTCGTGTTCGCGCCGCATACCGTCGACGTGCTCGACGGCGGCATCCAGACCACCGTGCAGCAGACGCCGGGCCGCACCGGCTACTGGAATATCGGCGTGCCGCCCTCGGGTCCGATGGACGACCGCTCCTTCGACCTGGCCAACCGCCTGCTCGGCAACCCCGCCGAGGCGGCCGGGCTCGAATTCACCATGGTCGGCGCGACGCTGCGCTTCAACTGCGCGGCGCTGTTCGTGCTCGGCGGCGCCGCGTTCGCGGCCACGCTCGACGGCGAGCCGGTGCCGGCCTGGCAGGTCCGGCGCGCAGCTCCCGGCGCCGTGCTCAAGCTCGGCGGCGTGACGGGGCCCGGCGTGCGCGCCTGCCTGGCCGTGAAGGGCGGGCTGCAGGTGCCCGACTACCTGGGCAGCAAGGCCACCTTCACGCTGGGCCAGTTCGGCGGCCATGCGGGGCGCGCGCTGCGCAAGGGCGACGTGCTGCACCTCGATGCCGGCGCCGGGCGCGGCGAGGCCGGCGCGGTGCTGGCCGAGCGCGAGCGGCCGCAACTGACCCAGGCCTGGACGCTGGGCGTGCTCGACGGGCCGCATGGCGCGCCCGACTTCTTCACGCCCGACGATATCGCGATGCTCTACGACACGGCCTGGGTGGTGCACTACAACTCGAGCCGCACGGGTGTGCGCCTGGTCGGGCCGAAGCCGCGCTGGGCCCGCAGCGACGGCGGCGAGGCCGGCCTGCATCCCTCCAACATCCACGACAACGCCTATGCGATCGGCGCGGTCGATTTCACCGGCGACATGCCGGTGATCCTCGGCCCGGACGGCCCCAGCCTGGGCGGCTTCGTGTGCCCGGTGACGGTGGTGCGCGACGAGCTGTGGAAGCTCGGGCAACTGCGGCCCGGCGATACGGTGCGTTTCGCGCCGGCCGCGCGCGCTGCGGCTCCCGTCCCGGAAGAAACCGCCGCCGACGAGATCGATGCACGCGCAACCAAGCCGCTTACGGCGCCGGATTGCGTGCTGCTGCGCGATCCGGATGCCGGGCGCGGCATCGGCGTGGTCTACCGCCGCTCCGGCGACAGCAACGTGCTGATCGAATACGGCCCACCCGTGCTCGACCTCGAGCTGCGTTTTCGCGTGCATGCGCTGATGGGATGGCTGGAGGCGCATCCGCTGCCCGGCATCGTCGATCTCACGCCGGGGATCCGCTCGCTGCAGGTCCATGTCGATCCCGATCGGCTGCCGATCGCGCGGCTGCTCGACCACCTGCGCCGCGCCGAGCACGAGCTGCCCGACGATGCCGAGGCGCGCGTGCCGAACCGCATCGTGCACCTGCCGCTGTCCTGGGACGATCCCTCGACGCGCATCGCGATCGAGCGCTACATGCAGTCGGTGCGCCCCGACGCGCCCTGGTGCCCCAGCAATATCGAATTCATCCGCCGCATCAACGGGCTCGATTCGATCGAGGACGTCAAGCGCATCGTGTTCGACGCGCGCTATCTCGTGATGGGGCTCGGCGACGTCTACCTCGGCGCGCCGGTGGCCACGCCGCTCGATCCGCGCCACCGTCTGGTGACCACCAAGTACAACCCGGCGCGCACCTGGACGCCGGAAAACGCGGTCGGCATCGGCGGGGCCTATCTGTGCGTCTACGGCATGGAAGGGCCGGGCGGCTACCAGTTCGTCGGTCGCACCGTGCAGATGTGGAACCGCTATCGCAGCACGCGCGAGTTCGAGCCCGGCAAGCCCTGGCTGCTGCGCTTCTTCGACGAGATCCGCTTTTACGAAGTCAGCGAGGCCGAGCTGGCCGCCTTGCGCGAGGACTTCACGGCGGGCCGCGCGAGCCTGCGCATCGAGCCGTCGAGCTTCGATCTCGGCGAATACCGGCGCTTCCTGCGCGACCAGGCCGATTCGATCGCCGCCTTCAAGACGCGCCAGCAGGCCGCCTTCGATGCCGAGCGCGAGCGCTGGCGGCTGACGGGCCAGGCCGATTACGTCGACGAGACCTCGGCCGGCGGCTCGGAAGGAAGCGCGAACCCGGCGGTGGCCGACGCGCTGGATCCGGCGCGCCGCGCGGTGACGGCCGACGTCTCGGGCTCGGTCTGGAAGCTGCTGGTGGAGGTGGGCGCGACGGTGGCCGAGGGCGAGCCGATCGCGATCCTCGAATCGATGAAGATGGAGGTGACGGTGCAGGCCGCCGAGGCGGGCGTGATCGACGCGATCGATTGCGCGGTGGGCGCGCCGGTGGCGGCGGGGCAGCGCCTGATGGTGATCCGCACCGGCGAGGCGGTGAGCGCCTGAAGGCGCTGGCCGCCGTGCCCGAATCCGCTGCCCGATCAACGTACCGCGCCGCCCGGGAAGGCGGCGCGGTCAACCTGGAGAACGGAATGAACACCGTCCCCCGACATACCGACCGCAGCAATCGCGCCCCTCGCACCGACTGGCTCTCGGTGCGTCGCGAGCTGTCCCCCCGCGCCCGCTGGACGCTGGGCCTGGGCTCCTTCCTGCTGCCGCTGCTGGTGTGGTGCGTGATCAGCTACCTGCCCTTCGTCTGGCATCCGCAGATGCTGATCACCAACCCCGGCAGCGTCGATTATTTCCAGCCCGGCATGCGCGTCGATCGCGCCGTGTTCGACGACGAACTCGCCCACGCGCGCGAGGCCCATGCCGCGCTGCCGGCCGGCACCCGCGCGAACCCGGTCTACCTGCCGGCGCCGCACGAGGTGCTGCGCGCCTTCTACACGGCCTTCACCACGCCGCCGGCCTCGCGCGAGGGCGTGTGGCTGCACCAGAGCCTCTGGCACAGCATCCAGGTGATCTTCTGGGGCTTCGTGATCTCCTCGGCGCTGGGCGTGCCGATCGGCATCCTGTGCGGCGTGTTCGGCGCGGTGGCGCGCCTGAACGAGCCCTTCCTCGAGTTCTTCCGCTACCTGCCCGCGCCGGCCTTCGGCGCGCTGATGGTGGCTGTGCTCGGCATCTACGACGCGCCGAAGATCGCCATCATCGTGATCGGCACCTTCTTCCAGCAGGTGCTGATCGTCGCCAACACCACGCGCAAGCTCGACTACGCGCTGTTCGAGGCGGCCATGACGCTGGGCGCGAAGAAGCCGGGGCTGGTCGCGCACGTGGCGATCCCCGGCATCCTGCCCGACCTGTATCGCGACCAGCGCATCCTGCTGGGCTGGGCCTGGACCTACCTGATCGTCGCGGAGCTGGTGGGCACCAGCTCGGGCATCACCTGGTACATCAGCCAGCAGGCGCGCTACCAGCATTTCGACAATGTTTACGCGGCGATCCTGATGATCGGGATCATCGGCCTGGGCACCGACATCGTGCTCGGGCTGCTGGGCCGCAAGCTGTTTCCGTGGGACCGCGCGCAGCGCGCCTGAGGCGAGCGCGTGCCTTGCCGATGAACCCGATCGATCGACCGACCCTGCCAGATGCCGAGGCGACCATGCAGAACCCCCAAGCCGTTCCGTCCTACCTGATCCAGTCCGATGCCGTGCGCGAGCGTTTCGACAAGCTCAAGGCGCGCGAGGTGATCCTCGAGGTCAAGGACCTCGGCAAGCGCTACCGCAGCCCGCAGGGCGAATGCGTCGCGCTCGACGGCATCCGCTTTCGCACGCACCGGCGCGAGTTCGTCTGCGTGATCGGGCCGTCGGGCTGCGGCAAGTCCACCCTGATCCGGATCCTGGCCGGGCTCGACACCCAGACCAGCGGCGAGGTGCTGCTCGACGGCAAGCCGGTGCACGGCCCCGGCGCGGATCGCGGCATGGTGTTCCAGGGCTATACGCTGTTTCCCTGGCTGAGCGTGAAGCGCAACGTGATGTTCGGACTGCGCATGAACGGCAGCAGCCGCGGCGAGGCCGAGCGCGAGGCGCTGCAATGGCTCGACCTGGTGGGACTGACCAAGTTCGCGGAGGTTTATCCGCACCAGCTCTCGGGCGGCATGAAGCAGCGCGTGGCGATCGCGCGGGCGCTGGCGAACCGGCCGCGCATCCTGCTGATGGACGAGCCCTTCGGCGCGCTGGACGCGCAGACGCGCGCGAAGATGCAGTCGCACCTGCTCGACATCTGGCGCAACATCGACATCACGATCCTGTTCATCACCCACGATCTGGACGAGGCGATCCTGCTGGCGGACCGGATCCTGGTGCTCAAGGCGAATCCGGGCGCGGTGCAGGAGCTGATCGAGGTGCCGGTGCCGCGCCCGCGCGGCGCGGGGCAGATGAATACGCCGGAGTTCCTCGCCACCAAGGCGCGGCTCGAGGCGCTGATCCATCCGCCCGAGCCGGCCGGCGAGGCGGCGGCCGAGGACGAGGTCCGGCCGCATCTGATCCGGCTGACCGACGTGGCCGATAACGTCGAATGATTGGTTCGACGTATCGGCCGGCGCCGGCTCGCCGGTGCCGCGCTCAGCGCGCCGGCTGCGGCGTCGCCACCGCCTTGGTGTAGTCGGCGGCCGGGCCCGAGGGCGGCGCCAGCGACGCATCGCTGGCCCAGTCGGTCGGCGTCGACGACAGCGTGTAGCGCAGCGTGCCGCCGTCGGCGATCGCCGCGATCGGCAGCCACGAGCCCTGGTAGGTCTTGCCGTTCAGCTCCACCGACTTGATGTAGGGCTTGTTGTTGACCAGCGCCTCGTCGTCGGCCTCGATGCGCAGCTTCTTGCGGCCGTCGTCGAGCCAGACCGTCATGCCCTTGAACTGTGGCGTGGACATCGCCAGCCCCGGCGCGGACGGCACCACCGGGTAGAGGCCCAGGCTCGCCCACAGATAGAAGCCCGAGGTCGCGCCGAGGTCGTCGTTGCCGGGCAGCCCGCCGGGCGTGTTGAAGAAGGTCTTGTTCATCACCAGCGGGATCACGAACTGCGTGAGCTGCGGCTTGCCGGTCCAGTTGTAGGCCCAGGGCGTCTGCAGCGAGGGCTCGTTGCCGATGTAGAGCGTGGTGCCGTCCTGGCCGCTGTTGAGCGTGGCGGCGCTCGGCAGCGGGCCGTTGAACGGGTCGCTCAGGCTCAGGCCGAACAAGGTGTTCAGGCGGTCGATGGCGGCCTGCTTGCCGCCCAGGCGATTGATCAGCTCCGTGTAGTCGTGGCCGATGGTCCAGGTGTAGTTGGGTTCGGTCGATTCGTGGAAGCCGCCGCCGTCCAGGCCGCTGTAGATCCAGTTGCCGCTGGCGTCCTTCGGCACCAGCCCCCTGGTTTCGCCCTTGTTGTAGTTCTGGCTCGGCGGGATGCTGGCGTTGAAGATGTTGGTCCAGTTGCGCGCGCGGCCATGCAGGGTGGTCACGCTGCTGGCGTCCTCGGCGCGGCCCAGCGCGGCCAGGAAGTTGGCGACCGATTCGTCGGTGGCGGTCAGCTCCAGCGTCATCGAGCCGGCGTGATGGCTGGCCGCCGCGTTGGTCGAGACGTAGCCGTTCTTCTGGTAGAAGCTGCCGATGCTGCTCACCCCCACCGTGTCGTCCACCGCCGCCATGTTGTTGCAGGCGCCCTCGACGAAGGCGCTGCCGGGCCCGCCGGTGCCGAAGGCCGATTGCAGCATGTAGCCGCGCGCCGTGCCGATATCGAAACCGCGCGCGCCGAAGGCGTAGGCGGCCGCGATCACGTTGGGCGCGTGGTCGCCTTCCATCGGCTTGGTGTCGTCCGAGCCGTCCACCCAGTGCGGGAAGGCCCCGCATTGCTTCGCGTCGGCCACCAGCGACTGCATCATGTCGCTGGTTTCAGCGGGGAACAGCAGCGCCTGCAACTGCGTTTCCGAGCGATAGGTGTCCCACAGCGAGAAGCCCGAATAATGCGTGCGATAGGCGTTCGGATTGCCCGGCACCGGATATTGCGCGACGTTGGCCACGTCGCGCGCCGGCGCCGTGTTGCCCGGCGCGTTGAGATTGGCCTGGCGCATGCTGCGGTATTCGCCGTTCACGTCGCTGTAGACGGTCGGCCCGGCCATGGTGTGATAGAGCGCCGTGTAGAACTGCGTGACGTAGTTGCGCGCCGCGCTCGCCTTGCTGCCCAGCGCATCGATCGCGCCGCCTTGCGCGAGATCGAGCTGGATGGTGTTGAGCCGGTGGTTCCAGACGGCATCCTGGTCGGACCTGACCGTGTCGAAGGACCAGCCCGGGTTTTCCGTCTGCAGGTTCAGCTTGGCGTTCGCGACGCTGACCGAGGAGATGCCGATCTTCACCTGCACCACCGTCGCGCTGCCCGGCTTCGCCGCGAAGCCGGCGGTGGTCACGCCGTTGGCGGCGGTGGTGGTCTTGGCGTCGAGCGGCGCATCGAAGGCCATGTAGAAATACACGGGCTTGTACCAGGTGCCGCCGCAGAACGCGCCCACCACGGTCTGGCCCGAGACGGTATTGGCCTGCGTGTCCGCCGCGATGCTGACGAGCGAGGTCGAGACGCCGGACTTCATGCCGTTGCTGAGCCGTGCGTTGACCACCAGCTTGGGCGTGGTGCCGGCCGGGAAGGTGAGGCGCGCCATGCCGGTGCGCGTGGTGGCGGTGAATTCGTTGACGATGCCGTTGCCGGTCTTGACGCGGTAGTAGCCGGGCGAGGCGCTTTCGTCGCTGTGCGAGAAGTTCAGCGTGCCGCCGCCCGGGATCATCGCCACCGCGCCCTGGCCGCGACAGCCGGGGCCGTTCAGGTGCGTGAGGCTGAAGAAGTTGATGGTCTTGTCCTGGTAGTAGTAGCCGCCCGAGCCGTTGCCCCAGGGTTGTCCGCTGCCCGGCGTGTCGGGGCCGAAGCTGACCATGCCGAACGGTGTCTGCGCGGCCGGGTTCAGGTTGCCGGGATAGAGGCCGCCGGCATCGGGCGCGCCGGTGCCGATGAAGACGTTGACGAATTTCGTCAGGCCCGAGATGTCGGTGCGCGCGACCTGCTGCGCGCCGTTGCCGGCCGGCGTGGTGGCGCCGGCTTCGCCGGACGGGCCGCCGATGCTGGTCGGCCGGCTCTGGCTGGCCACCGAGGCGGGTGAGGAATCGAGGTCGCCGTTGCAGCCGGCGAGCAGGGCGATGCCTATCGCCGCCGCGAGTGTCAGGGTCTTGCGCATGCTTTGCCTCCAGGTGTTATCGATTCTTGTGCGTGTCGAGGCGCGATGCGACGCGTGACGCTCGCGCTCTTTGGAATCACGTGGAGTGTGCCTCGGGAGCGGCTTTAGCGGCTAATTGGAAAATTCCCTGATTTTTTCGAAATTTAGGTAAACAAAACGGCTGTTTATAAAATCTCGATCGATGCGGTGGATAAGCTGTAATTCTGACCCGCGATTGAATTGGAAATGGAAATAATTTCGCTGCCGCTTGCCGGGAAAGGCTTCCTGCAGTCGACCCCGTCGCGATCATGATGCGATGCAATATCCCGGTTTTCGGAATCGACGGGAAATGCCGCTTCGTGCCGGTCGAAATTCATTTCCGGAAATACGGTGAAAATTGCCTGGGGAAATTGAATCGTAAATGGAAAGGGGCGGCATCGAACGATGCCGCATTGATGAGCGAGGGGAGTCAGTGGCCGGGCCCGGGCGGGCCCGGCGCGATCAGAACGACACGGTGGTGGTCAGCGTGACGAGGCGCGGCTCGCCCACGGCGATGATCAGGTTGCTGTTGCTCGACGGGTAGTAGACCTTGTTGAACAGGTTGTTGACGTTGAGCTGGACCTTGGTCGGGAACTTGCCGATCTTGGTCTCGTAGGCGGCGAACGCATCCACCAGTGCATAACCGGGCAGCGTGAAGCTGTTGGCGGTATCGCCCGCGCGGCGGCCGACGAAGTGCGCGCCGGCGCCGAAGCGCCATTGGCCCGGCAGCGAGGCGATGCTGGTGTCGTAGACCGCGAACAGGCTGCCGGTATGGCGCGCCGCGTTGACCAGCGGCACGTTGGCCTGGCGGTCGATCGCGTCGGTGTAGGCGTAGCTGCCGATCACGCTCCAGTGACGCGTGATCTGGCCGGCCACGTCGAGCTCGACACCGCGCGAGCGCGCCGCGCCGATCGTCTGCGAGACGCCGTTGACGGTCACCGCCACGTTGCGCTTGTCGATCTGGTAGAGCGCCAGCGTGCCCGTCACGCTGTGGTTCAGCTCGAACTTCAGGCCCGTCTCCACCGAGCGGCCGGTGGTGGGCGGCAGCGGCGCGAGGCCGTCCACCGAGGAGTTCGGCACGAAGGAGCGGCTGGTGTTCACATAGGCCGACAGGCCCGGCGTGATCGCGTAGACCAGGCCCAGCGTGGGCAGCCAGACATGGCCGTGCGAATCGTCGGCCACCACGAAGGGGCGGCCCTGGCCCGCGAACTGCTGCCAGTTCTCCAGGCGGATCCCGGCCACCGCGGTGAGCCGCTCGCTCAGGTGCACGTTGTCCTGCGCCATGAACGAGTAGGTGTGGATCTTCGACAGGTTGTCGCTCTGCGAGGCGCTCGGCACCACGCCCGGCGGCAGCAGGCCATAGACCGGATCGAAGATCGTGAAGCCCTTGGTGGCGGTCCCGCGGATCGTGTCGCCGCGGAATTCGCGGCGACGTTCGTACTCCGTACCGAAGTAGAGATCGTTGCGGATGCCGCCCAGCGTCAGGTTGCCGAGCAGGCCGATCGAGGCGATCTGGTTCGAATCGTTGCGGCCGAGGTTGGCATCGGCGGTGCGCGAGACCGCGCCGGTGGCGCTGTTGAAGGCGGTGGCGCGCGTGATGTACTGGCCGTAGCGATCGCGGCCCCAGCTGTAGGCGGCGCGCACGCGCCAGTTGTCGCTGAGCTGGTGCTCGACCTTGGCCTGGAACATCTCCTGGATGCCGCTGCTCTGCGCCCAGGCTTCCTCGTAGCGGCGCGAGGCCAGCGCATCGTCGAGCTGGCCGTTGACCAGCACCGTGCCGCGATCGAAGGGCGTGGTGTAGTCGGCGTACTGGTAGCGGATCTCGATCGAGGTGCGCGCGTCGTGCCAGGACAGCGCCGGCGCGATCAGCGAGTCGCGTTCGCGGCCGAAGGTGCGCCAGTACTGGCTGGTGTTGTCCTCGCCGGTCAGGCGGAAGGCCAGCGTGCCGCCCGCCACCTGGCCCACGCCGCCGATCGGGCCGGTCAGGTCGAAGCTGCCGCCGGCGCCGCCGTGGTTGGTCTTCGAGGCCGAGATCGAGCCGCTGTATTCGTCCTCCGGCTTGCGCGTGATCAGGTTGATCACGCCGCCCGGCTCCTGCACGCCGTACAGCAGCGAGGTCGGCCCCTTCAGCACCTCGACGCGGTCGATCGCGGCCAGGTAGTTGTGCAGCACCGGCGAGCGCATGCCGTCCACCAGGATCGAGCCGTCGTCGTTGTTGCCGAAGCCGCGCTTGATGAAGGCGTCGCGCGTGCCGCCCAGCGTATTGGTCTGCACGATGCCGCTGACGTTGGAGAGCACGTCGTCGAGCGAGCGCGCGTGCTGGTCCTCGATCACCGTGCTGCTGACCACCGCCACCGCCTGCGGCACCTTCATCACCGACTGGTTCGGGAAGCCGGTGACCGAGGTGGTGCGCGGCTGGTAGCCGACGGTCGGCTCGGCGGCGGCCGCGCCGCGCACGCTGACGGTCGGCAGCGTGTGGGCCGCCGCGGCTTCGGTGGCCGGCGCGGCGCCGCTCGCGGCAATCGCCGGCGCGGCGGGCGCGGCC
>NZ_VWWK01000111.1:0-24306 GCF_011753035.1 Burkholderia sp. Ax-1720
GGATCGGCCGGTGCTGATGCTGCACGCCGACGAGCGCGCGGCCTTGGCCGCCGACGCCGTGGCGGCGCGGGCCGGCCGGCAGCCCGAGCGGCGGGTTTGACGCGCGGGCCAAGTCGCCGAGCCGCGGAGCCGATTCATGCGGCAGGCGGCGATCCTGGCAATCCGGGCGGCAGGCACGCGACGCGGTGTGCCGCTTGGCCCCAATGCCGATGGGGTCGTTTGGGGCACGTCCGTGCATTTAGTGCACCGCATCGGTTCGCGCCGAGGGGCTTGCGCCCGGCCGCGAGCCGCTTCCGGCGGGGCTCGCGCCGCATGGATCGCTTTGCGCAATGATGCGTTGCCTGCGTGCTGTAACCGAAACCGTCTAAAATGCGGCCATCCCGGTCATGCGGCCGGATGCCGCAACCGGCGCGCTCGACGCCGGTCGGTTCCATGCCGCGCAGCCCGGCTCGATCTGAAGAATCAGGAGCGGCGCCGTGTGGCACTTTCCCGTAGCAATCCCCTCGTCGCTCGGCCCCTGGGCCGTGTTCCTGAGCGTGCTCGTCACGCAGCTCGGGCTGCCGGTGCCGGCCGCGCCGATGCTGATCCTGGGCGGCACGATGGCGGCAATGGGGCAGGCTTCCTACGCGAGCATGTTCGCGGCGGCGATCGGCGCCACCTTGCTGGCCGATTCGCTGTGGTTCAGCGCGGGGCGCCTGCGCGGCCGGCGTTTCCTGAATGGGCTGGTACGTTATTCCCTGTCGCTCGACACCACGCTGCGGATCGCGCGCAAGGTGTTCGAGCGCTACGGCGCGCCGATCCTGGTGATCGCCAAGTTCCTGCCGGGGCTCGGCCTGATGTCGGCACCGCTGCTCGGCACCACGGCGATCGCGGTGCCGGTCTTCCTGTTCTGGGACCTGACCGGCGCCACGCTGTGGGCCACCGTCTGGCTGCTCGGCGGCGCCGCGCTCGACCATGAGATCGTGCGCATCGTGCTGTGGGTACGCAGCAGCGGCGGCACCATCTTCGACGCCTTCGCGGCGATCTTCGTCACCTTCCTGCTGTACCGCTGGGTGCGGCGCCTGCAGTTCCGCCGCTGGCTGGCGAAGGTGCGCATCGAGCCGGCCCAGCTCGACGCGATGATGAAGTCCTCCGATCCGCCGCTGATCTTCGACGCGCGGCCGCGCGCGATCCGCCAGAAGGACGCGTATCGGATCGCCGGCGCATATCCGCTCGATCTCGATTCCTCCGATCAAATCGATCCGGCGCTGATGACGCGCCCGCTGGTGGTGTATTGCGTGTGCCCGAACGAGGCGACGGCCAAGAAGATCATCCAGCAGCTGCAGCGCAAGAATATCCACCATGTGCGGGCGCTGAAGGGCGGGCTGGATGCCTGGGAGAAGCATGGTTATCCGGTCGAGGCGCTGCCGGTGGATTTCGATGCGTCGAGGTATACGGTGAAGCCGGAGTTGGAGATGGATGGGGAATACACGGTTCGGGCGCGGTTGTCGGATACGTGATTTGGCGGGCCGTGGACGTTTATTGTGGCGATGCCGGAGTGCAATCTCATTAATTCGTTGAAAGTAAAATGAAATAAATCTCGCGTCTCATCAATTGCGGGGTTTATTTCATTGTTTGCGTTTTTGCAATTTCTGATACTCGTCGGATTGCAGCCACGCTCTCGTCATACGTAAAATCGCGCAACTAGCCGGGATAACGAACGAGAGAGGCGCTATGGACGCGCGGAACGTGGTCGGGGTCATCATGGGTGGGCTGTCGCAGCAGGACCGCCTTCTGAAACTGGATACGCCTGCCGGCAGTGATGTCCTGCTGCCGCATCGGGTGATTGGCCGTTCTCGCATCGGCCGCGACTATCTGTTCATGCTCGACTGTGTATCCACGTCGAGCGATGTACAACTCAAGACCCTCATTGCGCAGGCAGCCACGCTCTGGATACAGCAGGCGAACGGCTCATACCTGCCACATCATGGCTACGTGCATACGGCACGCCGATTGGGGAGTGAAGGCGGTCTCACGAGCTATCAACTGGCGTTTTCCTCATGGATGTATTTCCTGAGGTTCCGGCGCGACCAAAAGCACTGGCAGGATAAAAGCGTCGAAGAGATCGTCTCCGACGTATTCAACGAACATCCGCAGGCACGCGGCATGTTTCGTTTTGTCGTGTCGAAACCGTTGCCGACACGCTCGTATTGTCGGCAGGATGAAACCGACTGGAACTTCGTGCATCGACTGCTCGAGTCGGAAGGGCTGTATGGCGTGTGGCAGCAGGCGAACGACGGCAAATCGCACACGCTGGTGATTACCGACCGCCTTCAGACGCTCGAGCCGCTCGCCCCCGAGGTTGTCAGTTTCTATCGAGCCGGCGTGGGCAGCGAAATCGATGCGCTGACCCAGTGGTCGGGCACGCGGACGCTGCAATCCGCGCAGTTGTCGACTCGCACGTTCGACTACAAGAATCCTCCAACGCCGGTCAATCCGAAAGCGACGTCGACGCCGACGATGTCGAATCAGGGTGCGTTGCCGGCCCAGTCAGAAGTCTATGAATACACGGGCGCCTATACCTATCCGGAACAGGAGCGTGGCGACCACCTGTCGAAAATCCGCATGGAGGAATGGGAATCGCAGGCCAAGCGGTTTCATGGCGAGGGCGGTCTGCGAGCAATGGATGCGGGGCGACGCTTCACGATAGCGGGTCATCCCGTGCACGATGGCGATGCCGTCGAGCAGCGTGAGTTCGCCGCTATCGAGGTCGAATGGACCATCGAGAACAATCTTCCGCTCGCGGGGCACGAAGCGCATTACCCGCATAGCCTGGGTAATCAGCTTGCACGGGCTCGCGCCGACGATCCTGGCAAGCTGTCCGACGTCACGCATGCGGATGGCTCCACCGGTTTCTACAGGGTGTCTGTCGAAGCACAGCGCACGAGCGTGCCATATCGCAGTGCGTTCGAGCACCGGAAACCCGAGGCCCGGTTGGAGTCGGCCATCGTGGCGGGCCCGGACGGGCAGGAAGCCTATACCGATGGGCTGAACCGGATCAAGGTGCTGTTCGTATGGGATCGACTGAACCAAGGTGACGAGCGCGCATCGTGCTGGGTTCGTGTGGCGCAATCCGATACCGGCGATGGTTACGGCAGTGTCCACATGCCGCGTGCCGGCGAAGAATTGCTGATCGGCCATATCGGCAACGACATCGACAGGCCGATCGCGCTGTATCGCGTATACAACGGCACGGCGACGCCGCAGTGGCATTCGAATGGGCTGCTCTCCGGCTTCCGTTCGAAGGAGTTCTCCGGTAGCGGCTTCAACCAGATGGTGATGGACGACTCGACCGGCCAGAACCGCCTGCAACTCTATAGTTCAAGCACGAATGCTCAACTCCATCTCGGGTACCTGATCGATCACACCGGTAATACACGCGGCAACTTCCTTGGCCGTGGGTTTGACCTGAGTTCGGACGCATATGGCGCGTTGCGCGCAGGGCATGGATTGTATGTATCGACTCATCCGGCCGGCGGCCAACCGCTCGATGCAGGTGAGGCGAGCAATCAACTGGTCGGCGGGGAAAGCGTGATGGAGGCCTTGTCGCAGGCCAGCGAGACGGCGCAGGCCGAGAGTCTGAGCGACGGGTATGAGGCGTTGAGGACCTTTACGGACGCGACGCGGCACGGCCAGGCAGGCGCGTCGGGCAAGGGTGGCAACACGGCTGGAGGGGGAACCGGTAGCGCAAATGTATTCGCGCAACCCGTCATGCTTTTCGCCGCGCCTGCCGGCGTGGCGCTTTCCACTCAAGATTCGATCCACGTCGCGGTGGACCATCATGTCAATCTGGTGAGCGGGCAGAGCACGCATGTCGTGGCGGGTAAATCGTTGCTGGCGAGCATCGCCGAGAAACTGAGCCTGTTCGCGCAAAACGCGGGAATGAAACTTTTTGCCGCGAAGGGAAAGATCGAGGTTCAGGCGCATGACGACAATATCGAACTCACGGCACAGAAGACGGTGCGGCTCGTGTCCGCCACGGAAACGATCCAGGTTGCCGCGCAGCAGGATGTGCTGTTGACCTCGGGCGGTGCCTATATCCGCATCAAGGACGGCAACATCGAGATCCACGCGCCTGGCAAGGTCGACTTCAAGGGCGCGTCGTTCAACTTTTCCGGGCCGGTCAGCGAGACTTACGCGCTACCGCAGTTCAAGCCGTCATATCAGGCGCAATACATTCTGAAAAACCAGGCGGATGGTACGCCGCTGGTTCAGCACGCCTATGAACTGAAGCTGCCGTCGGGGCGAACCTTGCTCGGGCATACGAACGATCTAGGCGAAACGATCCCGGTTTATACGCCGACCGCGCAACCCGTGAGCCTCAAGGCGTTCGAGCAGGACAAGGAGGATATGCAGCCATGGAAATACGCGGGCGGCGGGGAACCGGATATCTGGGCCGACTACCTGAAGGTCGACCCCGACGAGCGCACCTGAGTGTCGATACGCTACGGAGAACATGATGGGTGGATCACTTCAAGCGGCAGGATCCTGCGAGACGATCAGGGAGCGGGTGCCTGAATATGCGTTGCTGCCGCCGGGAACCAAGGGGTATTTGCAGGAGAAGGTCGAGGTTGCGCTGAAGACGGCGAAGTACATTCCGGTCAGGTTGCGCGATGGTTCGATCATTTACCGCTTGCTCATGCAGGTTGCGATGAGCGGGCCGATGATAATCGAAGAAAAGGCGAGGAATTGGCTGTTCCAATACAAGGCGGAGGTGAGTTTTGACATGACGCCGTTTATTGCCACGGGCGGCATTGCAGCTCCCATTCCTTTCCTCAGCGCAGAAAAACCTCAAGGTGTAGAGCGTCGTCGCAGTCTGAATCCATTTCCCCCAGGTGCAAAGCCGGGATTTTTGCGGCGCCCTGACGTCATTATTGTGACCAATCCGTCGGTGCTATGGCCAGGCCGGGGCAATGTGGATCGCGAAGGAGGGTCGCATATAGACAATTTGCTGAGGTTGGTCGAGGTTAAGTTCCCAGGTGACAATTGGGGGCCGGGTCAGGAAGAGTCTTATAGAGGGATTTCCGGTGATTTTAAAACCCGAATGACTGTAATCGATGTTACGGACTGCAATGGGGATTTGCAGAAAATTCCGGTGCCAACGCCTATTCCCGCGCCGAAAACAGAGGACGAAAAGCAGCGGCAGACGGCACCAATTCGTACGGTACCCGCTATCCCGCATCATGTTTGGTACGAAGACTGGTGGCAAAAAGCGAAAGAGTATGGAAATGAGGCCGAACATGCAGTTGCTCCGGTGTGGGACGCCGTTCAGCGAGGTTATTCCTATCTATCCACTGAAACCAGCGCTTTTCTTCACCAGCATGCTGCATGGATGTTCACGGCAGGCCAGTGGATTTGCGACAAGGCGAATAGCGCATGGGTGTGGGTCGATGAGGCGGGACATGAGGTATTCCGCTACACAGCCACGCAGCTAAAGACTGGGTGGGATGCCATTGTACGGATGACCGACATGACGTGGGAGGTCCTAAAGCATATCGATTGGGCACAGGTCGGTGTGACATTGTTAAAGGGATTTGCGATAGCTGTAGCTGTGGTCGCCGGCGTCGTCATTATCATTCTCCTGCTTCCTGAATTACTTGCAATCCTTGCCGCCCTGTGTGCGATTATCGCGGCTGGTGTGGAAGCAGTAGCTGCGCTGGCCGCTACGCTAGGCGTGGCTGAGGTTGCCTCGGATGCGGTTGCCGCAATCGCTGTCTCTCTCGGAGGTACGGAGACGGCAGGGGGGGGGGCGCTTGCTGCCGGTGCCGCTCTTTAATATCCGCGATGAATTGATTAGGTAAACGCGACTATGACAGTAAGTGACTCGAAGCCGGTCTTGACACCCTTTCAGGCGCTCGCCCGCTATCAGGAGGACTTGAGTGTACGGCTCGCCAACAACACCATGGGTATGCTGCCGGGTGTGATTGGGACGATTTTTTTCGCACGAGGCTCGCAACCTGACGTGCGGCAAGGAATTCTCGATTGCTTCGATCGGTTTGATGAGATGTTCGGCGAGCACTTGAAGGGAGGTAAAGATTCCGATCTAGGAAAATTTACTAAGCGAAATGCTAAGGGCGTTGAAAAAATTCGGCGTGCTATTTCCGATACGCCATCTTATATGCAAGTTAGCGTTCTACGCTCCAGTGCAACCGATCAAGATGCTGCTGCTGACTACAACATAGGCGTGCTAACTGGAACTGCTCTGCCGGAGGACTACGTGTCGCCCACTGGACGATTGCGGGTGCCTAAGGGCAAGGAATCGGGTCTGTCTTATCTGAAATTCAATATACCGATGGATTTGATTGCTACCAGCGATGGATTGGCAAAGTATGAGGGTTTTATGCGGTATATATGCGAAAAACTCGTAGTGCGTGGTGGCTATGGCGGACTTGCTCCTGTTGCTGCTTTCAGTTACCACCGATATATGCCGCAAGAATGGGCACTTGCCGAGCGCTTCAGTGGACTGGAAATAGATAGCACCGCACATTTGCAGAAGCAAGAATACGATCCGGTTTCTTATGAAGGCGAGTCAAAGGACGACCTTACTGCCGCCTATGATCACTTGCATCCCGGTGCCAAGGTCGCGCGCTGGGGCTTCATCAAGGGCGTGAACTGGTACACGATCCTCGGAGAACTATTCATCGATCGCCTGGGCGGAGAGGATGCGATCCGGCAGAAACTTGACCGCCCCGACATCCGCATCGAGCGCGCCAATGCCTGCCTGATGATCCGCGCCGGAGATTTTCCGCGTCTTGGCGCGCCCGAGGAAGGCTTACCCGAGCCATATGTCTTCGTGAACAGCGTATTACGTGTGCTGCGTGATCCGAAACCCGACGCGTTGCATACCTACATCCCCGATTTGCCGAGCGCCGACGTGAAGAATGCGCGCGCGTGGGCGGCCCGTTTCGATTTGCCGGACGCTCCGCCGATTCCCGAGCCGCCGACCATCGTTCCTCAACCGGTGAAGCGTGAACCCGCCCGTCGTAGTGTGCGAGGCGGCAGTCCATGCCCGGAAGCAGGCTGGTGGCTCACCCCGGCAAAACCGGGAAGTCGCCGTTACTTTGAAGCGGGCGAGATCATGCCGGTGATTGAAGGAAGCTCTTGGGGCACGACAAGTTGGCATTGGTCTCCGGACGAGAATCAAGGTGGTTGACGTCTGTCTTTGTGAGCATAAACAACGGGATATCTAGGGCTGCGTGCTTGGCGTGCTACGGATGCAGTCCCTGGAAGTGGTGATGGATCGGAAAAACGTGATTACACTTGCCGGTGATTCGAAGCCCATCTTGACGCCATTTCAGGCACTCGCTCGTTATCGGGACGAATTGAGTGTAAAGCTCGCCGACAACACGTTAGGTATGCTGCCCGGCGTGATTGGCATGATATTTTTCGAACGAGGTTCGCAACCGCAGGCGCGTCAAGCAATTCTCGATTGCTTCGATCGGTTCAATAAAATGTTTGGCGAAAAACTGAATGGTGGAAAAGATTTCGATAGAGGTAAATTCACGAAGCGTAACGTGAAAGGCGTTGAGAAGATTTATCGTGCAATTATCGATACACCATCGAATCTGGCAGTAAGTGTGTTGCATTCGAGTGCGGTCGATCAGGATGTGGCTGCCGATTATAATATTGAGGTGTTGACTGGAATTGCGAATCCGAAAGACTACGTGTCTCCGAGAGGATGGACAGCCCCGAAGGGGCAGGAGTCTGGATTGTCGCACTTGAAATTCAACGTTCCAATGGACTTGATTGTCACTGACGCAGGTCTGGCGAAGTACGAAGAGTTTTTGCGTCTGGTGTGCAATAAGCTTGTGGTGCGAGGTGGCTACGGAGGGCTCGCCCCGATTCTGCCATTCAGCTATCACCGATATATGCCGCAAGAGTGGGCGCTTGCCGAGCGATTTAGTGGATTGGAAATTGACAGTGCAGCGCATTTGCAGAAACGGGATTATGACCCGGTTTCGTATGAAGGAGAATCAACGGAGGCCATGACGGCGTTTTATCCCGATCTGCATCCTGGCGCCAAGGTCGCGCGCTGGGGCTTCATCAAGGGCGTGACTTGGTACACGATCCTCGGCGAACTATTCATCGATCGCTTGGGCGGAGAGGATGCGATCCGACAGAAACTCGACCGCTCCGACATCCACATCGAGCGCGCCAATGCCTGCCTGATGATCCGCGCCGGAGATTTTCCGCGCCTCGGCGCGCCTGAGGAAGGCCTACCCGAGCCATATGTCTTCGTGAACAGTGTATTGCGTGTGCTGCGTGATCCGAAGCCCGACGCGCTGCACACCTACATCCCCGACTTGCCGAGTGCCGACGTGAAGAATGCACGCGTCTGGGCGGCTCGTTTCGATTTGCCGGACGCTCCGCCGATTCCCGAGCCGCCGACCATCGTTCCTCAACCGGTGAAGCGTGAACCCGCCCGTCGTAGCGTGCGGGGCGGCAGCCCGTGCCCGGAAGCAGGCTGGTGGCTTACTCCGGCAAAGCCGGGAAGTCGCCGTTATTTTGAAGCGGGCGAAATCATGCCGGTGATCGAAGGAAGTTCTTGGGGCACGACAAGTTGGCATTGGTCACCAGATGAGAATCAAGGTGGTTGACGTCTGTACTTTTAAGCGGTGCCCAAAACTGCGTGCTTGGCGTGCTACGTGCAGTCCCTGGAAGTGTTGATGGATCGGAAAAACGTGATTACGCTTGCCAGTGATTCGAAGCCCGTCTTGACGCCATTTCAGGCGCTTGCTCGCTATCAGGAAGAGTTGAGTGTACGGCTCGCTGACAACACGATGGGGGTGCTTCCGGGCGTGATCGGTACGGTATATTTCGAGCGCGGTTCGCAGCCGCAAGTAAGGCAGGCGATTCTCGATTGTTTTGGCCGATTTGACGAAATGTTCGGCAAACATCTGAAAGGCGGAAAAGACAGCGATCTTGGAAAATTCACGAAACGTAACGCGAAGGGTGTCGATAAAATCCTACGTGCGATTATCGATACGCCATCGGATACTAACGTCAGTGTGGTGCGTTCCAGTGCTATAGATCAGGATACGGCTGCTGAATACAGCATCAAGACGTTAACTGGAACTGCGAATGCACAGGACTATGTTTCTCCGCGCGGATGGACGGCAAAAAAAGGCCAAGAATCCGGGCTGTCGTATCTAAAATTCAATGTGCCGATCGATCTGGTCACAAGTCCCGAAGGCCTGGCTTTGTATGAGCAATTCTTACGCTATGTGTGCGACAAACTTGTAGTTCAGGGCGGATATGGTGGATTTGCACCGATTTTACCCTTCAGCTACCACCGTTATATGCCACAGGAATGGGCGTTGGCTGGTAGATTCAGTGGATTGGAAATTGACAGTACCGCGCATTTGCAGATCAACGATTACGACACTTGCTCGTACGAGGGAGAGTCGACTGAGTCAATGACGGCGTTTTATCCCGATCTGCATCCCGGCGCCAAGGTCGCGCGCTGGGGCTTCATCAAGGGCGTGAACTGGTACACGATCCTCGGCGAACTATTCATCGATCGCTTGGGCGGAGAGGATGCGATCCGACAGAAACTCGACCGCTCCGACATCCACATCGAGCGCGCCAATGCCTGCCTGATGATCCGCGCCGGAGATTTTCCGCGCCTCGGCGCGCCTGAGGAAGGCCTACCCGAGCCATATGTCTTCGTGAACAGTGTATTGCGTGTGCTGCGTGATCCGAAGCCCGACGCGCTGCACACCTACATCCCCGACTTGCCGAGTGCCGACGTGAAGAATGCACGCGCCTGGGCGGCTCGTTTCGATTTGCCGGACGCTCCGCCGATTCCCGAGCCGCCGACCATCATTCCTCAACCGGTGAAGCGTGAACCCGCCCGTCGTAGCGTGCGGGGCGGCAGCCCGTGCCCGGAAGCAGGCTGGTGGCTTACTCCGGCAAAATCAGGAAGTCGCCGTTACTTTGAAGCGGGCGAAATCATGCCGGTGATTGAAGGAAGTTCCTGGGGCACGACGAACTGGCATTGGTCGCCGGACGAGAACCAGGAAGGTTAACCGGCATCGATACGCGAGATTTCCGATGTCGGCATGATGTCATTCCTCTACGAAGTAACCAGGGCCACTGACAGCCAGCCCCCTCACTGCGCATTTCCCCGCAACCGTGCACAATCACCCGCAGATTCCGACCCGGATGCGCGGGGCACAACCCCCTGCATCCTCCTCGCGCGCGCCGCTGGCCCGTGGCGGCGCGCCATCGATCTCACCCAAGTAGTGGAGGACTCATGGCAAGCAAGACCATTGCGGACTATCTCGCTAGCACCCTGGCTCAGGCCGGCGTCGAGCGGATCTGGGGCGTCACGGGCGACAGCCTGAACGGGCTGTCCGACAGCCTGCGCCGGCTCGGCAAGATCAGCTGGTCGCATACGCGCCACGAGGAAACCGCCGCCTTCGCGGCCGGCGCCGAAGCCGCGGTGACGGGCAAGCTCGCGGTCTGCGCGGGCAGCTGCGGTCCCGGCAACCTGCACCTGATCAACGGCCTGTTCGACTGCCAGCGCAACCATGTGCCGGTGCTCGCGATCGCGGCGCACATCCCGTCCTCGGAGATCGGGCTCGGCTACTTCCAGGAAACGCATCCGCAGGAGTTGTTCCGCGAGTGCAGTCACTTCGTCGAGCTGGTCAGCAACCCGAAGCAGTTCCCGCGCGTGCTCGATCGGGCGATCCGCACCGCGATCGAGGAACGCGGCGTGGCCGTGATCGTGCTGCCCGGCGATATCGCGCTGGAGGCGGTACCCGAAGCGACGCCGGGCCAGGTCAGCTACGAGGTCACGGCGAGCGTGCCGCCGGCGGCCCAGCTCGACGCGCTGGCGGCGCTGCTCGACGGCTCGAAGCGCGTCGCGCTGTTGTGCGGCAGCGGCTGCGCCGGCGCGCACGACGAGGTGGTGGCGCTGGCCGACACGCTCGGCGCGCCGATCGTCCACGCGCTGCGCGGCAAGGAGCACGTCGAATGGGACAACCCGTTCGATGTCGGCATGACGGGCCTGATCGGCTTCAGCTCGGGTTACCACGCGCTGAAGTCCTGCGACACGCTGGTGATGCTCGGCACCGATTTCCCGTATCGCAATTTCTACCCGGCCGACGCCAAGGTGGTGCAGATCGACCATCACGGCGCGGCGATCGGCAAGCGCGTATCGGTCGACCTGGGCCTGGTCGGCGACGTCAAGGCGACGCTCGCCGCCTTGCAGGGGCGCCTCGCGCGCAAGACCGACCGCCACTTCCTGGAAGCCGCGCGCAAGCACTACGCCGACGCGCGCGAGGGGCTCGACAGCCTCGCGCGGCCCTCGCCGGGCGACGCGCCGATCCATCCGCAATACCTGACGCGGCTGGTCAGCGAGCTGGCGGCCGACGACGCGGTGTTCAGCGTCGACGTCGGGACGCCGACGTTATGGGCCGCGCGCTACCTGAAGATGAACGGCAAGCGCCGGCTGCTCGGCTCCTTCAACCACGGCTCGATGGCCAATGCGCTGCCGCAGGCGCTCGGCGCGCAGGCGGCGCTGCCGGGGCGCCAGGTGGTCGCGCTGTGCGGCGACGGCGGCCTGTCGATGCTGATGGGCGAGCTGCTGACGGCGCGCCAGTTGAAGCTGCCGCTCACGCTGGTGGTGTTCAACAACAGCTCGCTGGGCTTCGTGTCGATGGAGATGAAGGCCGGCGGTTACCTCGACGACGATACGCGCCTGGCCGATACCGACTACGCGGCGATCGCGCGTGGCGCCGGCATCGACGGGATTCGCGTCGAGCGCTCGGACGAACTGGAGGCGGCGCTGAAGGATGCGTTCTCGCGCCCGCATCCGGTGCTGGTGGACGTGCGCATCGCGCGTCAGGAGATCGCGCTGCCGCCAAAGATCGAATGGGCGCAGGCGAAGGGCTTCAGCCTCTACATGCTGAAGGCCGTGCTGAACGCGAAGGGCAACGAGGTGGTGGAGCTGGCGACGACCATGTTCCGCTGACGCGAAAACGACGACGCGCCGACGGCTTTCGCCGTGGGCGCGTCGTGGGACGTTCGGGCAGGGCCCCGGTCGGCCGGAAACGGCGCCGGGGCCTTGTCGTTCCTGCTGGCCTCGGAAGAGACCAGCAGGGTGAGCGTCCTTACTTCGGTTCGGTTGCTTCCGGTGCGGCGGGCGAGGGCTCGCCGGCATCGGCTGCCGGCGCCTCGGTGGCCGCCGGCGCTGCCGTCTCGGCCTCATCCGCTGCCGCCGACGTCTCGACCAAGGCCGGCGTGCCGGCCTGATCCTGCGCCGTCACGGCTTGAGCCGCGCCGGCTTCGTCGCCGGCCGCTGCGTCCTTGGCGGCGTCGCCGTCCTTGCCCGCTTCGCCGCGCTTGGCGGCGTCGCCGGCCTTGGCCTTCGCGGCCGCGCGCGAGCGTCGTGCCTGGTCCAGGCGCACGGCGCCGGCGGCCTGCTGGGCCGTCACGTCACCGGCTTCGGCACCGTTCAGGTCGACCCGCTTCGCGCCGTCGACCAGGCAAGCCCAGTAGCGGCTGCCGCGGCACCATTCCTTGATGGCGTCGCGCAGTTGCGCTTCGTCCAGGCCGAGCTCGGCGGTATGCGCGACCAGGTCCTTGAAGATGCCGATCTTGAGCGGCAGCTTCGGCGCGGGACTCTTGGGAAACGCGGCGGGAAAGCGGCGCTGCAGCTTGCCGATGGCCAGCACGGTCGGGTTGACCGGCTTCGCGTCGGCGGCGGGTGCCGGCCGGCGCGTCTGCGCGTGCGCGGGCTTGCCCGACGACGGCTTGCCGCCGGCAGCGGCAGGCCGGCCACCCGGCTTGTGCGCCGGCTTGCCGGACGACTTGGCGGGAGCTTGGGTGGAGGACTTGCCTTGCGGCTTGGCGTCGGCTCGCTGTTTGGCGAGCTGCTTCTTCAATTCTGCGAGTTGTTCGAAACCCATTTCGCACGATCATTCAGGTTGGACGGCGATTGTAGCAGCCCGGCGCCCGGTTTCGTCCCGATCGACTGAAAGTTCTTTGCCGGGCGGGCGTCGGCGCGACAGGGGCTCGACGTTTCGTCGCGCGACAAGGGCAAAAGTGTCGACCCGCGGCGCGCAATCGTTGGATCAAACCGGGCCCATCGCGCCAACCCGGTGCACGAGGCGCGATAGCCGAGATCCGCTCATCACTTTCCAGAGCCAACTCTCAATTTTTGGCAGCAACCCTCAAGTTTTATCCACCCCATCCGTTTACCGGTCCATCGATCAATCGGGCCACAAGCCCGTCACTGTCAGACAGAGCTTTCACCATGCTTTCGTCCCTACGCGCCCGTATCGTCGCCGCCTGTGTCGCCATCGTGGTGTTCGCGCTTTGCGCGAGCACCGTGATCGGTTATGTCGTCACCCGTGCCGCGAACCTCGAGGACCTGAACCGCAACCTGAGCGCCACGGCGATCGGCAATGGCAATGGCATACGCGACTGGGTCGCGTCCAAGCGCCAGATGGTCGAGTCGCTCGGCGACACCGCGCTGTCGGCCGATCCGGTGCCGGGCTTCCTGCAGATGGCGGCGGCCGGCAGCTTCCTGAACGTCTATGCCGGCTACCCCGACAAGACCTCGAAGTTCTCGGACCCGACCGGCATCCCGGACGGCTACGACCCGACCGCGCGCCCCTGGTACCGGCAGGCGGCCGAGGCCGGCCGCTCGGTGGTGACCACGCCCTATGCCGATGCGCGCACCGGCAAGGTGGTGGTGACCTTCGCGGTGCCGGTGATGCGCGATGGCCAGTTGAAGGCGGTGGTCAGCGGCGACGTGATGATGGACAACGTGATCGCGAACGTGAAGTCGATCCGGCCGACGCCGGGCAGCTTCGCGATGCTGGTCGACGGCAGCGGCCAGATCGTCGCGCATCCCGATGCGGCGCTGACCGGCAAGGCCTTGTCGACGCTGTCGCCGGATCTCGCGAACCTGCCGCTGGCCGCGCTCGACGCGACCGACAAGCCGTTCGTGGCACGCATCGGCGGCGCCAACAAGTTGTTGCGCGCGCAACCGATCGCGGGCACCGACTGGCGGCTGGTGGTGGCGATCGACGAGGCCGAGGCGATGGCGGGGATCCGCTCGCTGCTGGTGACCTTCGCGATCGTGTTCGTCGCGATCGTGCTGCTGGCCTCGGCGGTGGTGGTGGCCCTGACGGGCACGGCGTTCCGCCGGCTCTCGCAGGTGCGCGAGGCGATGGCCGCGATCGGCTCGGGCTCGGGCGACCTGACGCAGCGCCTGCCGGCCGAGGGCCGCGACGAGGTAGCCGACATCGCGCGTTCGTTCAACGCCTTCGTCGGCAAGCTGCACGACGTGATGCGCGAGGTGCGCGATGCCAGCGAATCGGTGCGCGCGGCGGCCGACGAGATCGCGGCCGGCAATGCCGACCTGTCGTCGCGTACCGAATCGGCGGCGGCCAGCCTGCAGCAGACGGCGGCCTCGATGGAGCAGATCACGGCCACCGTGGGCCAGTCGGCGAGCGCCGCCACGCAGGCCGACGAACGGGCCGGCGAGGCCTCGCGGATCGCCACCCACGGCGGCGAGGCGGTGTCGCGCGTGGTGGCGACGATGGAGAAGATCGAGCAGGCCTCGAGCCGGATCGGCGACATCATCGGGGTGATCGACGGGATCGCGTTCCAGACCAATATCCTGGCGCTGAACGCGGCGGTCGAGGCCGCGCGCGCGGGCGAGCAGGGGCGTGGTTTCGCGGTGGTCGCGCAGGAGGTGCGCAGCCTCGCGCAGCGTAGCGCGCAGGCCGCGCGCGAGGTCAAGGCGCTGGTCGAGACCACCGTGGAGCGGGTCGGCGACGGCGCCTCGCAGGTGCGCTCGGCCGGCGCGACGATGGACGAGATCGTCGGCAACGTGGCGAACGTGACGACCATCATCTCGGAGATCCGCCACGCCGCCAACGAGCAGACGCGCGGGATCCAGGAGGTCAATCACGCCGTCACGCAGCTCGACGAGATGGTCCAGCAGAACGCGGCCCTGGTGGAGCAGTCGACGGCGGCGGCCGCCGCCTTGCAGAGCCAGGCCGGCGCGCTGGCGGCGACGGTGGCGCGATTCCGCGTGGCCTGATGCGGGCGGGCGGTGCCGGCGCGAGGTGTCGGCGAGGTGCCGCCGCGCGGCCGGGCGGGCATCACGAGCCGGACATGATGCAGACATGAGGCATCGCGATGCGCTTGCGATGCCAGGACAAGAGATCAACGGGTTCGGCGCGAGCCGGGCGATGCCGAGTGCCACGGCCGTCGCCCGCGCGAAAACGGGCGGCCGAGCCCGCGGCAATACCGTGGTTCGACGCGTGACGCTCGGCGATCGAGGCATTCGCCGCGCGCCACGCGTTCCGTTTTCGCGAACAGTTCGGGTCGGTCGTACACGGTTTCGCCAGTTCGCGGCAGCGAGGACGGCGCCGGCGGATAATCGCGCTGGCCGCCGTGGTCGGGCTCGCGTCGCGCAGACAGGCGCGTCGCGGGCGGGGCCGACCGTCTGCCTTCACGTGGCGTCGCATCGCGTGCGCGGTTGCGGCATCGAGGTGGCCGGATCGACCCGGCAATTCCCGCATCGGCATCACAGGGGGGCGGGGACAGGAGCATGTAAAAAAGCGAGCCACTATCTCAAAATAGTGGGTTGAGACCTGTTTGAGCATTACCAACCGTCGCGCGCGCATCGACTCGACACAACCCATACAGGGCGAGCGGGGACGACGGTGTTCTACGAGGAAGCTGTCATGTCGAATTACCACGAGCTGCTCGCTCAGCTGAACGAGCTGACCCGCCAGGCCGGCGAGGCCCGCGAGGCCGAGCTCAAGATCGTGATCGCCGATATCCGTCGCGCGATCGCCGAATACGGGCTGACCGAACGAGACCTGTTCCCGCCGCGCCTGGGCCGGCCGCGCAAGGAAGACCAGAAACCGAAGCCGCGCTATCGCGACCCGGAAACGGGCGCCACCTGGACCGGCCGCGGCCGCGTGCCGGGCTGGATCGCCGGGCAGGATCGCGAGCGCTTCCTGATTTCCTGAGCGGCGCCGGCGGGCGCGCCCGCTGCCGTGGCGGATGAGGCGGCGGCAGCGTTCCGCCGTCCCGCTGCGGCGGCCGTCAGTCGAACGACGGCCGGCAAGAGGTAATCGACGCTGCAGGTGAGGTTTCGGTGCGATTCGCGCGCCGGATTTTTTTTCGAATGACAGGTCAAACGTTTGCGCCTCGCCTGAATCGATCGAATTGAGGTTCCCGGTGCCGATCCGGCGCGAAACCATCGGCACCGAAGCGCAGCCGGCGCCCACCCGGCCGACGCGGTCCCACGATACCGCGTGACACCAGCACCCCCGCCCGCACCCCGCCATTTCCAGGCACGCGCCCCGACCAGAAACGTGACAGATTTTCCCGTTTTCGTGCATTGAGGCCGCGCGCCCATGCTTCTAGACTGGCTTGCCCGGTCCGATCCGCGGCGCCGTCCGGCGCCGGCGCGAATCGCGAGGCCATGCCCAATCCAAGGAGACAGCCCGATGCTGCGAGCTTCACTACTGATCGACAACCAGGACCGCCAGGCCGCCAACGGCGCGAGCTTCACGCGCGCCAATCCCGTCACCGGCGAGGCGCGCACCGAGGCCGCCGCGGCCACCGTGCAGGATGCGCTGGACGCCGCCAACAGCGCGGCGGCCGCGTTCGCCGGCTGGTCCGCCACCACGCCGGGCGAGCGGCGCGCGATCCTGTTCCGCGCGGCCGATCTGATCGACGCGCGCGGCGAGCGTTTCGCCGAGGCGATGGCGGCCGAGACCGGCGCGGCCGCGAGTTGGGCGCATTTCAATTGCCGGATCGCGGCCGACATGCTGCGCGAGGCCGGCGCGATCACCACCCGCATCGTCGGCGAGGTGATTCCCTCGAACCTGCCGAACACGATGGCGATGGCGCTGCGGCAGCCGGCCGGCGTGGTGCTCGGTATCGCCCCCTGGAACGCGCCGGTGATCCTCGGCGTGCGCGCGCTGGCGATGGCGCTGGCCTGCGGCAATACCGTGGTCCTCAAGGGTTCCGAGCTGTGTCCGATGACGCACTGGCTGATCGGCGAGGCGCTGCGCGACGCGGGCCTGCCGCCCGGCGTGCTGAACGTGGTGTTCAACGCGCCCGAGGATGCCGCGCCGGTGGTGGAAGCGCTGATCGCGCATCCGGCGGTGCGGCGCATCAACTTCACCGGCTCGACGCGGGTCGGCCGCCGCATCGCCGAACTCGCCGCGCGGCATCTCAAGCGCTGCCTGCTCGAGCTGGGCGGCAAGGCGCCCTTCGTGGTGCTCGACGACGCCGATCTCGACGAGGCGGTGAAGGCGGCCGCCTTCGGCGCTTTCTTCAACCAGGGGCAGATCTGCATGTCGACCGAGCGCGTGATCGTCGATGCCAGGCTGGCCGACGATTTCGTCGAGCGGCTCGCCGCGCGCGCGACGGCGCTCAAGGCCGGGTTGCCGGGCGAGCCGGGCGCGGTGCTGGGCTCGATGATCGGCGCCGAGGCGGCCTCGCGCGTGCGCCAGCTGATCGACGACGCGGTGGGCAAGGGCGCCGTGCTCGCCGCCGGCGGGCAGTTGCAGGGCAGCGTCATGCAGCCGGCGGTGGTCGACCGCGTGACGCCGGCGATGCGGCTCTACGGCGAGGAATCGTTCGGCCCGGTGGCGGCCGTGACGCGCTTCAGCGATATCGAGGAGGCGATCTCGATCGCCAACGATTCGGAGTACGGCCTGTCCTCGGCCGTGTTCGGGCGCGACGTGCAGCGCGCGCTGGCGGTCGGCCGGCGCATCGAGGCCGGGATCTGCCATATCAACGGCGCCACCGTCCACGACGAGGCGCAGATGCCCTTCGGCGGGGTCAAGGCGAGCGGTTACGGCCGCTTCGGCGGCACCGCGGCGATCGACGAATTCACCGAGCTGCGCTGGATCACGGTCCAGTCGGGGCCGCTCGCGTATCCGATCTGAGGTCGAGGTCGGCATGCGGCGGCGGCAGGCGACGCGCCTTGCCTGTCGCCAACGCAGCCCGGGCCGCCGGCGTCAGGGCCAGTCGGCGTAGCTGCGCGTCGCGTCGTGGGCGACATCCGGCCCGTCCTGCGCCTGGCGGCGAAAACCGGCCGGCGTGAGGCCGGTCTTGCGGCGGAAGAAGCGGCTGAAGTGCGTGGTCGACTTGAAGCCGAGGTGGTCGGCCACCTGCTCGATGCTCAGGCCCGAGCGCACCAGCCGCAATCGCGATTCGTGCACCACCCGTTCGTGCAGCAGGGCGAGCGGCGTGCGGCCGAGGCTGCGCGTGCAGAGATCGTGCAGCCGGTCGGCGGAGATGCCGAGCTGCCGCGCATAGTGCTCGACGGTCCAGTGCGCGCGGAAATGCAGCTCGACCAGGTGCCGGAAGCGCAGCAGCAGCGAGGCGCCCGCGCCCTGGCCCTGCTGGCTCAGGTCCTCGCAGCCGGTCAGGCGCCAGCACTGGATCAGGATCAGCGCGAGATGCGCCGACAGCAGGTTCCACGAGCCGCGTTCCTCGCGGCGGATCTCGCGCAGCAACGCGTCGAAGCTGTGGCGCAGGTCGCCCAGCGCCTCGGCCGAGCCGATCGTCTCGATCGCCGTCGGCCGGTCGGCCAGGTAGCGCAGTTGCACGGCCTCGGCGTTCTGGCCGAGCGCCTCGCGGGCGAGTTCGCCCGATACAGCCAGCAGGATGCCGGCCGAGCCGGGCGCCAGGCGCAGATGATCGTCCGGTGTGGCGGGTGTCCACAGCAGCGCGGGTGCCTGCAATTGATGGAGCTGCCGGCCGGCGGCAATCTCGGCGCGGCCGCTGAGCAGCAGCAGCGCGGCGCGATCGAGGCCGGCTTCGCCCTGCGCGAGCGGATAACGGCGCGATTGCAGCGCCGCGTCGAGCTGGCGGGCGGCCGCGTGCGCATGCAGTTGGCTGCTGGATCGGGGAGCAGGGGGCGAGGTGTGGTCCATGCGTGGCGCGTCGGATGCGGGCGGCGCGTCGCGGCGCCGCCCGCCGGCGGGAAATGCGGCCGGCGTCGCGCAGTGTACCGCGCCGGTTGCTGCGGTTGCGCATCGCCGCGTCCTGGCCGGCCCGACGTAATTGCGCGCCGGCGATCGCGGCACATGGCTTGCTCCGGCTGACCTCGCGCCGCCGGGTCGCTCGGCCGCCTTGCGCTTCGCCATCTGCGGCGCGAGCGCCTTGCGCGAAGCCGCGCGCGCTCGAATCGCGCCGAACCCCCACGTCCGCCGTCGCGCCGCAGCCATCGTCGCCCGGCCATCCCCCTGTCAGTTCACGCATTACAGCGCGCTTCCGTTTGCTTTACGCTCGCGCGATCAATAACCGGGCCACATCGCATGGCTTCCCGCATCCGCCGCATGGCGACGCGCCGGCAATCCGAGGCAGCCGGCATCCGCACGTCGCCTTCGCGCGTCAGTCCGCTTGAAAAAACATCATCAGAACTGGAGGGGGACATGGCAACACATCGGGCAACACATCGCGCCGCACGTCGTTTCGTGAAATCGCTGATCGCATCCTGTCTGTGCGCGGGCCTGCTGGCCGCGTGCAACGACGACGGCACGCAGTCTGAGGGCGTCGGCAGCCAGCCGGGCGCCGCCGCGCTGGCGTTCCGGATGGATGCCGGCGGCCAGGTCAACGCATTCTTCCGCCAGGACAAAGTGGCCGCGCACCTGCTGATGCGCTCGTCGACCAAGCCGCGCCTGCTGGTGGTGTTCCCGGCCGGCAACAGCGGCACCGGGCTGTGGTTCGACGACACGGCGCAGGCTGTCAACTGGAACCTCGACACCGCGCCCTCGGCGATCTCGAACCAGGACCATCTCGGCCGGCCCTTGTACGGGATCGCGTCCGACGTGTCGGTCGACACCGGCACGCTGACGATCCGCCAGGGCCTGCTCAGCAACGTGCGTTTCCTGCGGGACTACAACGGCGGCGCCACGGTGCCGGCGCAGATCGTGGTGGCGCCGGGCGTGCAGGGCAGCACCGCGCAATGGCAGCGCGACCGCGTGGACGGCGCGCCCGGCCAGGCGCTGCGGATCACGCTGCGAGACGGCGGCAGCATCAATACGACGGTCGACGGCAAGCTGGTGCTGCAGGCGCCGGCCGGCAGCCAGCGGCTGCGCCTGCACGTCGAGGCGCTGACCGGCGAGGCGCCGCTCTCGGCGATCGGGCACGACGATCTGTTCGAGGCCTCGGTGGGCGCCGATCCGGTCAGCCAGGACGTGGTCGAGTTCCTGAGCTTCAACGACAAGCTGCTGGCTGGCTCCTGGCAATACGACACCTACTTCGGCCGCGACACGCTGATCTCGGTGCAGATGCTGATGCCGGTGCTCAAGGCGCCGGCCATCGAGGCCGGCCTGCGTTCGGTGCTGAACCGGCTCTCGCCGGACGGCAAGGTGGCACACGAGGAGGGCATCGGCGAATTCGCGCTGATCGACAACGCGAAGAACGGCCGGCCCAACGATGCGACGCCCACCTACGACTACAAGATGATCGACGGCGACTACCTGCTCGCGCCGGTGATGGCCGCCTGGCTGCTCGACGACACGCGCGGGCAGGCGCGCGCGGCGGCCTTCCTGGCGCAGTCGGCGGGCGCCGGCGCGACCAACGGCAGCCTGTTCGTGAGCAACCTGCTGCATGTGGCTGGCACCGCCCAGCCCTTCGTGCAGCAGCCCACGGCCGCCAACCTGATCCACCTGAGGAGCGGCGAGATCGTCGGCAACTGGCGCGACAGCACCGACGGCCTGGCCGGCGGCGTGGTGCCGTTCGACGTCAACGCGGTGCTGGTGCCGGCCGCGTTGCGCGCCGCCAGCAACTTCCTGGCGCGCGGCCTGCTCGATCCCTACCTGAGCGCCGACCAGCGCGCGGTCCTGCAGAACGCCGCCAACCAGGCGAGCGCCTGGGAGCAGCAGGCGCCGCCGCTGTTCCGGGTCGGCGTGCCGGCGGCCCAGGCCGCCAGCAACGCCTCGAGCTATGCCGCCTCGGCGGGCGTGCCGGCCGGCACCGCGCCGGCCGCGCCGCTCGATTTCTATGCGCTGTCGCTCGACGCGCAGGGCAATCCGATCCCGGTGATGAACTCGGACGGCGGTTTCGCGCTGCTGCTCGGCACGCCGCCCGAGGACGAACTGCAGCGCATCGTCACCGATGCGATCCAGCCGTTCCCGAACGGCCTGATCACCGACGTCGGCATGCTGATCGCCAATCCGGCCTATGCCGATCCCGCGCTCTGGCCGAAGTTCACCAGCTCGGCCTATCACGGCACGGTGATCTGGTCCTGGCAGCAGGCGATGTGGGTGGCCGGGCTCGACCGGCAACTGGCGCGCCAGGATCTGTCGGACGCCACGCGCACGCTGCTGAGCCAGGCGCGCCAGCGGATCTGGCAGGTGATCTCGAATGCGCGCGAGATGCGGACCTCGGAGATGTGGACCTGGTCCTGGGCCAACGGCCAGTACCAGGCCGACGCGTTCGGCACGCGCAGCGCCGACGCGACCGAGGCCAATGCCGCCCAGCTCTGGAGCACCACCTACCTGGCGATCCAGGATCCCGGCACGCGCGCCGGCAAGTTCTGGTGGCAGGCCTCGTCGGGGCCGCAGGCGGTGACGATGCCGAGCGTCGCGGGGGCGGGGAGCCGCGGCGTGGTGGCGATGGGCGGGTCGTGAGGCACGGCGGCGGGTAAAAAACGACACGGCGACACGACGCGGCGCCGACCGCGTCGTGCTCGATGCGCGCGCAACCATCGCCGGCATCGATTCCTCAGACATGAACGCTCGCGCCGGCGCAGGTTTCGTGCCGCGCCGACGCGCGGCCCGCGACGCGCGGAATCGGCGCGATCCCGTGTTTTCCCGTCCTGCGCAAGTCGCGTCGAGCCGCTATAACGGGCGAATCGACGTTCGCACGGGAGAGCCCGGGATGAGATGGCTGACAGGACTGCTGATCGTGCTGCTCGGCACGGCGCTGGTCGCCGCGCGGCGGCCCGATATCGATACGTCCGTGGTGCTGGCGGCCGGTTATGGCGCGACCGTGGTGATCGGCGTGATGGCCGGGCGGCTGATCCGGGCGCGCGCGGCTCGCAACCGGCGCTGATTCCGGCTGGTCAGGGCTGGTTCGCGTGGAGCCGCATCGCTCGATGCCGGGCGGCGCGGCCGAGCCTCGCCGCGCCGGCTTGCCTCGTTCAACGGCTGCCGCGTGCGTTCGCGCCGGGCCGGGCCACCGCGCCACGTACCTCGAAGGCCACCTGGTCGACCGGCTTGCCGCCCGCGTCGAGCAATTCCAGTTGATGCCGCCCCGGCCAGGGCAGCCAGGCCAGGCGCTCGCCATGGCCGATCACGCGGCCGTCGAGCCGCCAACTGCCGCGCCCCCCATTGCCCGTTACCCGCTCGAACCAGACGCGCTGGTTGTGCGGCGGGATGTCGGGATCGAGCGCGAAGATGGTGCCGTCGGTCGGCGCGGCAATCGCCAGCGGCGCACGCGCGTTCGAACCGGCGCCGGTCGAGACGTTGCGGATTCGCGCGGTGCCCGCGCGTGACTGAGCGGCCGCGGCGGGCGAGCCGCCCGCGCCGGCTGCCAGCCGCACCTGGCTGGTTTCGGTGCCGCGCACGAACCACTCGTCGCGCGAAGGCTCGATCGCGCGCTCGAAATCCACGCGCTCGCGCACCACGCCGGCCGGCGGCCGCGGCGCGACGCTGCCGCCGTCGCGATGCAGGCGAGCGACCAGCGCCGCCCACACGGGAGCGGCGCCCGTCACGCCCGATACCTCGCGCATCGGCGAGCCGTCGGCGTTGCCGACCCAGACGCCGATCGTGTAGCGCGAGGTGAAGCCGACCGCCCAGTTGTCGCGCATGTCCTTGCTGGTGCCGGTCTTGACGGCCGAGAACACGTGCGTGGCGAGCGGGCTGTCGAAGCCGAAGGTGCGCGTGCGCGCGTTGTTGTCGGCCAGCATGTCGGTGACGATGAAGCTGGCCTCGGGGCTGAACACGCGCCTGGCCGCCGGGCTCGCGCCCGCTTGCGTGGCCGCTCGTGAAGCCGCTTGCGGCGCCGCTTTGGAGGCTGCCTGCGCGGGGTCGCGCGGCAGGTCGTAGGTGGGCAGCGCGAGGCCGCCGTCGGCCAGCGCGCGATAGGCATTGGCGAGCGTCAGCAGCGACACGTCGGCGCTGCCGAGCGCGAGGCTGTAGCCGTAGTAGTCGCCTTCCTCGGTCAGCGGCAGGCCCAGCGAGGTGAGGGTGCGCGAGAAGCGATGCGGGGTGACCAGCACCAGGGTGCGCACCGCCGGCACGTTCAGCGAGGAGCCGAGCGCGCTGCGCACGCTGACCCAGCCCTTGAAGTCGTGATCGTAGTTCTGCGGCACGTAGAGGCCGCCGCCGGCGGCCAGGTCGACCGGCGAATCGTCGAGCAGGGTGGCGCCGGTCAGGCGCCGCTCGTCGATCGCCTGCGCATAGAGGAAGGGCTTGAGCGTCGAGCCGGCCTGGCGCAGCGCCAGCACCGAATCGACCTCGCGCGCCGCCGACAGCGCACCCGAGGAACCCACCCAGGCGCGGATCTCGCCGCTGGCGTTGTCGATCACCACCGCCGCGCCGTCCTGCACGTTGCGCGACTGCGGCGGCGCGTTCAGCTCGGTCAGGGCGCGCGTGAGCGTGTCGCGCGCATAGCGCTGCAGTCCCGCGTCGAGCGTGGAGCGGATTCGCGCGCCGGGCTGGGGACGGGTTTCGGCGGCCACGCGGCGCGCGAAGTGCGGCGCCAGCGATTCGCCGTCCTGGAACGCCGAGGAGGGCGGCGCGGGCCGCGCGAAGGCCAGTTGCACGAAGCCGTCCAGGCCCTTGCAGCCGGCGCTGCCCTGCTGCATGTCGCGCAGGATCCGGCAGGCGCGCTCGGCCACCTTCGGATAGCTGGCGTTGGGCGCGCGGATCAGCGCGGCGGCCACCGCCGATTCGCGCTCGTCGAGCCCCGAGGGCGCCTTGCCGAACAGCGACCAGGACAGCGCCGAGAGGCCCACCGTCTCGCCGCGGAACGGCACCAGGTTCAGATAGGCCTCGAGGATCCGGTCCTTGCGCCAAGTTCGTTCGAGCCACAGCGCGTCGATCGCCTGGCCCGCCTTCTGCGGCAGCGAGCGCTGGCCCGAATGGCGCGAGCTGTCGCCGAGCAGGCCGGCCAGCTGCATGGTGACGGTCGAGGCGCCGCGCGTGCGCGAGTTCCACAGGTTGGCCCAGGCCGCGCCGGCGATGCCGCGCCAGTCCACGCCGCTGTGCTCGTAGAAGCGCTTGTCCTCGGACACCACGATCGCCTCGCGCAGCGCCGGCG
>NZ_VWWK01000112.1:0-231 GCF_011753035.1 Burkholderia sp. Ax-1720
GGGGCCGGAGCATTACAGCGGCACCGCCGCGCCGAAGCGGCCGGCCAGCGTATTGCCCCAGGCGCCGGCCGAGTTGATCAGCCAGTCGGCGCTGAAGCGAAGCGCGCCGGCGCGCAGCTGGTAACGCCGGCCGTCGTACTCGATCTCGCTAAGCTCGGTCTGCTCGAACACCTGCGCGCCCTCGCGCCGGGCGGCCGCCGCGAAGGCCGGCGAGACCAGCCGCGGATTGGC
>NZ_VWWK01000113.1:0-24532 GCF_011753035.1 Burkholderia sp. Ax-1720
TGTGAGACTCTTGATACTTTTGCTGACCTGATCCGGAGATCAGGACCGCTTCCATCAAGCGTCCACACTTATCGGCTGTAGATTTTTAAAGAGCGTGTCTGCGAAGCAACTTGGTTTCTTCAGCAGCAGAGAAGCGAGATTATGATCAACATTTCGCAGCGCGTCAACTACTTTTTTCAGCGCCGCGATCAACTCACTGCGTCGATCACTTCTCAGCTAAACGAATCAGCGGCCAACTGCTCAGGCGCTCGACTTGTCCAACCTTGCTTCCTCTTTCGTGCCGCGTTTCCGTTAGCGCGAAAGAGGCGTGATTCTAAGCAGCCCATCGCCTTCGTGCAAGCGTTTTCGCAAAGAAAATGCATGAAGGGCGCCGCTTGCGCGGCGCCCTTCATGGCAACTCGTTGATACCAAAAGAAGAACCTGATTTCGACGCCTTCGAAACTCGCTATCGCGACACGTCGTGCGCCACGCGCGACGCAATCGTCATGAAGTGATCGAGAGATTTCGTGACGCCGCCAGCCCGCTTCGCACCGTCGTCCCAGCGACGCAGCCGAACCGCATCCTCGGCGTAAGGCCGCTGCATGAAGGCCCGGGCATCCGCCTCACTATATATACCGCCCTGCAGCGCCAGGCTGCGCACCGAATCCTCGGACAGCGCCCGCGCGTAGCCCGGCTCGATCGCGCACAGACAGCGCTTCGCATCCACATGCAGGCGAATCGGCTCCAGCACCGCATCCGGGAACAGGCTGCGCAAGAACGGCAGCGCGTAATACTGATGCAGATCGTCGATACCACGCGCCGTCGGCGTCTCGCCCTGCTCGTTCAACAGATGTCCGAGATCGTGCAGCAGCGCGGCCGTGACCAGCGCATCGCCTGCATGCTCGTCCTCCGCGAGCTGCGCGCTTTGCAAGGCATGCTCGAGCTGCGTCACCGGCTCGCCGCTATAGGCAGTGCCACCCTTGTGCTCGAACAGCCTGCGAATATCGTCCAGCGTCAATGCCACGTCCCTGCTCCTTCCTTTCCAGTCACCACTACCCAAAGACAAGACCGCCGCTCAGCCCGCATGCATCGCCCGCTCCGGCACCCGCAGCGCGCGCTCGAAGGCGAAATCGTCGCCGCGCACCGCGTGGTTGAGCGCGAGGTCGAACACGTCGAAGTTGCGCCAGCGCCGGCTGGCGTCGACCGAGGCGATCCGGCGGTTGAACAGCAGCGGCACCGCCTGCTCGCCGAAGCCGCCATGCGAACGCAGCGGCACGGTCAACGCCGAGAGGTCGTGCTCACGCTCACGCCGCCCCAGCACGAAGTCATCGCGCGCGATCACCACCACCTCGCCGATCCGGTCGGCCGGTAATTCGAAACAGGCCGCCGCCTCATTCCGGCCCATCGCCAGCGCAATGCCGTCGAGCCCTCGCAACAGCGCGACCACATCGTCCGCATCGAGATCGGAAGGAAGGTGGATCGTCGCGAACGAACCCAGCGCGCCGTGATGCACCACATGCGGATCGGCGATCGGCAACACCACGCGCGTCGGCGGAAAGTCGAGCCAGGCATCGAGCGCATCCTGCAGGTACGCGACCTGGGGCCTGCCCGTGCGCGCATCGTGCTTGGCGCTCATGCCATGATCGGCGGTCAGGCCGATCACCCAGCCCAGCGCATCGAGCTGGGCAAGATAACGATCGACCATCGCATGAAACGCATTGGCCTCCGCGCTGCCGGGCGCCCATTTGCGCTGCACGTAATCATGCGTGGCCAGGTACATCAGGTCGACATTGCGCATCCTGGCAAGCCGCACACCGGCCGCCATCACGAACTCGGAGAGCGCTGGGCTATAAACATAGGGAGAAGGCAGGCCGACCAGGTCGAGCGCATCGGCGATGCCGTTCTCGGCCAGCGAAGCCTGCGCCGCCTTCTCCGCCGAGAAGCGGATGCCCTTAAGCCCCGCGCCGAGCAGCCGACGCAGCTTGTCCTTGGCCGTCACCACCGCAACCCGCGCGCCGGCGCGAGCAGCCGCGGCGAGCACGGTTTCGGCACGCACGTCGTCGGCGCCATGCAGGGCGATATCGGCGCCCTCGCCGCCGAGCGCCAGCGGATCGCGCACGGTATTGCCGCAGATTCCATGCAGCGACGGCGGCACGCCACAGGCGATCGAAACCTGGTTGGCATGCGTCAGCGCCGGCACCACGCCGTCGGCGCCGAACGACGCCCCTTCGCGCATCATGCGCGCGATAAAGGGCGTCACGCCGGCGCTCAGCGCGGCGTCGAGATAATCGGGCGAACTGCCGCCGAGGCAAACGACAACGGTCGGCGCGACGGGCAGGCGATAACGACGTCCGTTGACGTCGATCGTTTCGTGAGTCGGCTTCAGCATGGCTCCTCCATCATCTCGACGCAGCGGCGGCCTCCGCCGCCGCTCGCGCTACTGGCGCCGCAGTCGCGGCACGCGCGCGGCGATCAGCATCAACGCCGCCAGCGAGGCCACCAGCATCAGCAGCGACAGCGCCGAAGCCGGCAGGTAATAACCGCGCTCGACCTGGCCGATCACCACGATCGGCACGGTGGCGAATCCCGGCGGATAGACGGTCATGGTCGCGCCCAGCTCGCCGAGCGAGAGCGCGAAGCCGAGCGCGAGGCTGGCGCGCAACGCCGGCACCAGTTGCGGCAGCAGCACCCGGCGCAGCACCATCGACGGCGGCGCCCCGAGGCTGGCAGCGGCCTCGCGCAGGATGGTCAGCTCGGGCCGCAGCGCGGCGGCCGCGCAGCGATAGCAGAACGGCAGGATCAGCGCGAGCTGCACCAGCACCACGATGGCCGCCGAGCTCGACAGGTCGACGGGCTTCTGGTGATAGGCAATCAGCACGGCCAGCCCCAGCACCACGCTCGGCACGCCGTTCGGCAGCATCACCAGCGCGTCGACCAGGGCCCCGAGCCGCCCCTGCGCACGCCCTTCGAGCGCCAGCGCGAGCCACAGCCCCAGCACGGTGCCGATCACGGCAACGCCGAAACCGATCTCGAGACTGGTTGCGAGCGCATCGAATTCGGGCTGGCCGAGCCGCTCGAACCAGCGCAGGCTGTAGCCGGACGGCAGGATAGTGCCCGACCAGCGCGTGGCCACGCTCGACAGCGCGACCACCACCACCGGCAGCACGAACAGCCAGAAGCAGGCGAATGCCGCCAGCCCGAGCGCGACGCGCGAAGCGTGCTTGAGCAGCGTATCGGACCAGCCGGGTTCGGCCCGCGCCACCGGCGAGCCGCCCAGACCAAATTCAGCGGACATGCTGCCCTCCTCCCATCGCACGGCGATTCATCCGGCGGTAAAGCGCGTAAAGCGTGAGCGACATCGCGAGCATCACGACGGCGCCGGCCGCCGCGCTCGGCAGGTCGAGATCGACCGAGGCGCTGGTATAGATCGCGACCGGCAAGGTGACCAGGCGCGCGCTGCCGAGCACCAGCAGGATCCCGAACTCGTTCAGGGTCAGCAGGAAGCACAGGATCGTGCCGGCCGCGATGCCGGGCCAGGCGATCGGCAGGATCACGCGGCGCGCCAGCATCCAGCCGTTCGCGCCGAGGCTGCGCGCCGCCTCGACCAGCCGCATGTCGAGCGTCGCGAACGAAGCCAGCGTGGGCCGCACCACGAAGGGCGTATAGAACACCGTCTGCGCCAGGATCACGCCGCCGATGCCGAACAGGAAGTCGAGCGGCGGCGCATCGAGATGGAACAGGCGCTGCAGCGCGATGCTGATCGAGCCTTGCGAACCGTAAAGAAAGATCAGCGTGAAGGCGACCAGGAACGACGGAAAGGCCACGTAGAGCTCGAGAAAACGCGTGATCAGCGAGGCGCCCGGAAACGGCCGGAAAAACAGCAGCGCCGCCAGCAGCACGCCGAGCACCGAGGCCGTCCCCGCGCTCACGCAGAGCACCCACAGCGTGGTGCCGAGCACGCCGCGCGTATCGGGATTGCCGAAGAAGCCGCGATAGGCGGCGAGCGTGAAGCCGTGATCGCCCGTCACGCTCAGCAGCAGCAGGCGCGCCAGCGGATAGAGCACCAACGGCCCGAGCACGACCACCACCAGCACCAGCAGATGCAGGCGCCCATTGCGCCGGGCCCGTCGCGCCGCCTGCGCGTGCGCGGCGGTGGAGGCATCGCGGCGCGCGGCGGCAGCGCGATCGAGCTCGAGCTCAGGGGTCGATAAGGACGACATCATCCGCCTCGCAATGCAGGGAAACGCGCGCGCCGCGCTCCGGGCTCATGCCGCGGCCGCGCTGCAGGGTGACCAGCACCGGCTGGTCGGCCGCCGCGTCGAGCATCACCGACACGGACAATTCCGAGCCATGCCACTCGACCGAGGCGATGGTGCCGTTCAGGCCGCCGCTGCCGGGCGGCTGCAGCGTGAAGCGCTCGGGGCGCACGCAGGCGAGCTTGTCGCGCACGGTATGCAGCGGATCGCCGATCGGATAGACGACCTGCGGCGGCAGCAGGTTCGCGGCGCCCAGGTAACGCGCCACGAAGCCGTCGCGCGGCTGGTCGTAAAGCTGCTGCGGCGTGCCGATCTGGGCGATGCGGCCGTCGCGCATCAGCAGCGCGCGATCGGACAGCACCAGCGCATCGTCGCGATCGTGCGTGACGCAGACGATGGTCAGGTTCGGCAGGCGCTCGTGCAGCGCCTTCAATTCGGTGCGCACCGAGGCGCGCAGGTTGGCATCGAGCGCCGACAGCGGCTCGTCGAGCAGCAGCACGTCGGGCTCGATCACCAGCGCGCGGGCCAGCGCCACGCGCTGCTGCATGCCGCCCGAGAGCTGGGCCGGCATCACGTGCCCGGCATCGCCGAGCTGCACCAGCTTCAGCGCATCGGCCACGCGCCGGGCGATCTCGCCCGAGGACATGCGCCGCGCGCGCAGCCCGAAGGCGACGTTCTCGAACACCGACAGATGTGGGAACAACGCATAGTTCTGGAACAGCAGGCCGAGATTGCGCTTGTGCGGCGGCGCATGGGTCAGGTCGCGGCCCGCCACGGTCAGCGTGCCGGTCAGGCCGTCGGCCTTCACGAACCCGGCGATGAAACGCAGCATGGTGGTCTTGCCGCAGCCGCTGCGGCCGAGCACGGTCAGCAGTTCCCCGGCGCCGATCGAGAGCGACAGGTCGTCGAGCACGGTGCGTGCGCCGTAGCGCACGCTCAGATGCTCGATCTGCACGCCGCCCGGCGCGGCCGCGCGCAGCGACGCACGCGGCTCTGCTGCGCCGAGCGCGCGGGGATGGATCAGGCTGGCGGTATTCACAGGCATCCCTCGTTAGCCAATCACTTCGGCTTGACGACTTCGGTTTCCTTGCCGGAGCTGCCGATCACGTCCTTCTTCCAGCGCTCGGTCCAGCCGGCCTTCTTGGCCATCACGGCATTCCAGTCCACCGGGATCAGCTTGACGCCCGCGATCGCGCGCTTCACGGCCTCGCCGTTCTTGCCCGTCAGCGGCACGTCGGTGCGGCCCGGGATGCCGTACATGTCCGGCACCTTCGACTGCACCTCGGTCGACATCAGGTAGTCGATCAGCTTCTTGCCGGCCTCGGTGTTCGGGCCGCCCTTGAACAGGCCGATCGCGTAAGGCAGCTGGAAGGTGGTCGGCGCGTCGCCCGGCTTGGCGGCCAGGAACACCGGCTTGACCGACAGGCCACCGTGCTCGGCGTCGTCGAGGTCCATCTGCAGATCGCCGTTGGCGACGCTGATCTCGTTGCGCGAGAGCAGCACGTTCAGGTAGCCCGTGCCCTTGGTGTGGAACTTGGCGCTGCGCTCGAGCTTGGCCAGGTAGTCGAAGGCGGCATCCTCGCCCATCAGCGTCGAGGTCAGGATGATCACGGCCATGCCGTCGCCGGCCGTGGCCGGGTTCGAGTAGGCGATCTTGCCGCTGTACTCGGGCGCGAGCAGGTCGGCGAAGGTCTTCGGCTGGTTCTTGACCACGTCCGGATTGATCGCGAACGAGAAGTAGTTGTTGACGAAGGTCGCCCAGGAACCGTCGGCCGCCTTGGCGATCGCCGGCACGTTCGCGTAGTTCGCGCTCTGGTAGTTCTGCAGCAGGCCGAGCTGGCCGGCTTGCTGGATGAACGGCGGCAGCGTCACCAGCACGTCGGCCTTCGGCGAATTCTTCTCGACGTTGGCGCGATTCACCACTTCGCCGCTGCCCGCCGTCACGATGTTCACCTTCACGCCTTCCTTCTTCTCGAACGCCGGCAGCACGTCGCGATAGAGGTTTTCGAGGCCGTCGGCCGTGTACAGCACGACCGCGCCGGCCGCGTGCGCCGGCATGGCGATACCTTGCAGCAGGCCAGCCGCGCACGCCGCGAGCGCCAGCTTGCGCAACACCGTGCCGAAGGAATTCTGGAATGTCATCTCGCTTCTCCGTAGGGCGGATACAAAGTCGGGCCGGACTCCCGCCGGCGCCTGTCGTCGTCACGGGCCCGCGTTCGGCCCGGTTTCGCGCCGCCGGCAGCGGTCGCCCCGGCAGCAGGCGAAGCATCACAGGCTTCGATGACAACTCAATGACGACACCACCGAATTCCAAAAAATGACACATTTTGCCACTACGATGCAAAGCATCCGGTGCGCCGACCGTGGCGCGCCGCCCTTTTCAGCCAGGAGGCAACGTGATTCCCGACAACGACCCGATTCTTCTGACGCCCGGCCCGCTGACCACGTCGCCGGCCACGCGCCGGGCGATGCTGCGCGACTGGGGCTCGTGGGACGCGGCCTTCAATCGTCTGACGCAAACGCTCTGCGAGGACCTGGTCCGGATCGCCGGCGGCGATGCGAGCTATACCTGCGTGCCCCTGCAGGGCAGCGGCACCTTCGCGGTGGAAGCGGCGCTCGGCACGCTGGTGCCGCGCGACGGGGTGGTGCTGGTGCCCAACCACGGCGCCTACTGCGCGCGAATCCTGAAGATCCTCGGCCGGCTCGGGATCGAGGCCATCGCGCTGCCGTTCGCCGAGCACGAGGCCGCCAGCGCCGAGGCGATCGACGCCCTGCTCGCCCGCGAGCCGCGCATCACGCATGTCGCGCTGGTGCACCTGGAGACCAGCGCCGGCATCCTCAATCCGCTCGCGCGGATCGCCGCGGTCTGCGCGCGGCACGGCAAGCCGCTGATCGTCGACGCGATGAGCTCGTTCGGCGCGCTGCCCGTCGAGGTGGCCGCCAACGGCATCGACGCGCTGGTCTCGGCCAGCGGCAAGTGCCTGGAAGGCGTGCCGGGCATGGGCTTCGTGATCGTCAGGCAAGCGCTGCTGGAGGATTGCGCGGGCCGCTCACCCTCGCTCGCGCTCGACCTGCACGACCAGCATGCCTACCTGCGGCGCACCGGGCAGTGGCGCTTCACGCCGCCGACGCATGTGGTCGCGGCGCTGCACGAAGCGCTCGCGCAATACCAGGAACAAGGCGGGCTGCCGGCACGCGGCGCGCGCTACGCGGCCAACTGCGCGGCCTTGATCGAAGGCATGCGCGCGCTGGGCTTCACGCCCTTCCTCGATGCCGCAGTGCAGGCGCCGGTGATCGTCACCTTCCACGCGCCGCGCGATCCGCGCTACGACTTCAACGCCTTCTACGCGGCCGTGCGCGATGCCGGCTTCGTGCTCTACCCGGGCAAGCTCACCGAGGTCGACACCTTCCGCGTGGGCTGCATCGGCGCGATCGACGCCGGGCAGATCCGCCGCGCCGTCGCCGCCATCGCGGCCGTGCTCGAGCGGCTCGGGATCTCGGTACGCTGAGCCGCGAGCCCATAAAAAAAACCCGGCGCCGCTCGCGCGGGCCGGGCAAGAATTCGTGCTGTTCGAGTGGAGAACGACTACAGCACGATCCGCTCGATGTCGCCGACGATGAAGATGTACGACAGCGCGCCGATCAGCGCGATCACGCCGATGAAGGCCAGCGCGCCGACGAAGGAGCCCGTCGAGGCGACGATGACACCGACCACCAGCGGCGTGATGATGCCCGCCAGGTTGGCCGCCAGGTTGAAGATGCCGCCGGTCACGCCGAGCAGGCCTTCCGGCGCGATGTCGGACACCAGGGTCCAGCCCAGCGCGGCCATGCCCTGCGCGAAGAAGGCCACCGACATGATCGCGATCACGGCCTCGTTGCTCTCTACGTAGTTGGCCAGCACGATGGTCGAGGCCAGCAGCAGCCCGGCGATGATCGGCAGCTTGCGCGCCACGTTGGCCGACTTGCCGCGTCGCAGCAAATAATCGGAAAAAATGCCGCCGAACATCACGCCGATCGAGGCCGCGATGAAGGGCATCACCGCGAAAAAGCCGATCTTGAGCCAGGCCATGTGGCGTTCCGTGGCGAGATAGGTCGGAAACCACGTAAGGAAGAACACCAGGGTCGAGTTGCCGGCGAACTGGCCCAGGCAGATGCCGGCCAGTTGGCGCTTCTTCAGCAGCCTGCCGGCCATCGCCCAGCTGAACTTCGCCTGGCCCGGCTTGTTCGCCTTCGCCTCGCCGTCGATCAGGCCGCCGCCCTCGGCGATATAGGCCAGCTCGGCCGCGTTGGCCGCCGGGTGATCGCGCGGCTCGCGATACAGGCGCAGCCAGGCCAGGCCGAACAGGATGCCGACCGCGCCGACCACCCAGAACAGCGAACGCCAGCCGAACGCGCCCATCAGCGCGAACAGCACCGGGCTCAGGAAGGCCAGCCCGACGTATTCGCCGACCGTGTAGGTGCCGGTGGCCATCGCGCGTTCCTTCTGCGGGAACCAGGTGGCGACCACCCGGCTATTGGTCGGGAAGCACGGCGCCTCGCTGAAGCCCAGGCCGAGGCGGCAGGCCAGCAGGGTGCCGACGCCGCTGACGAAACCCTGCAGCAGCGTGCACAGCGACCAGAATGTCATCGACAGGAAATAGGTGAGCTTGCTGCCGAAACGGTCGAGGAACAGCCCGCCCGGCACCTGGGCGATCACGTAGGTCCACGAGAACGACGAGAACATGATCCCCATCACCGCCGCGCCGATGCCGAGTTCCTTGGTCAGCCCCGGCGCCGCCACGCCCAGCACGGTGCGATCGAGATAGTTGATCATGGTGCCGATCGCCAGCAGCGCGAGGATCCGGTAACGCGCCGAGGAACGGCGCAGGCTGCCCGCGGCCGACGCGGAAACGGCCGTGGCGGGCGGTTGGGACGATTGCTGCATCGAAGTCTCCTGGTTGTTGTCGTGGTCGTGACGCCTCAGCGCCCGACGAGTGATTCGAAGTGCGAGAACATGCGCTCGGCGTCGGGTTCGCGGCCGGTGAAGATCTCGAACGCGTCGACCGCCTGGTAGACCGCCATCCCGCCGCCCGGCAAGGTCCGGCAGCCGAGCTCGCGCGCCACGCGCACCAGTTCGGTCTCGAGCGGGAAATAGACGATGTCGGCCACCCAGGGCTTGGCGTCGAGCAGGTGTGCCGGCAACGGCAGGCCCGGGTGCTTGGCCATGCCGGTGGGCGTGGCGTGGATCAGGCCGTTGGCGGTGGCCATCGCCGCGTCGAGCGCGCTGCCCGCCGTCACCGTCGCCGCCGGGAAGCGCGCCTGCAGTTCGGCGGCCAGCGATGCGGCGCGCGCGGGTTCGACGTCGAAGATCGTCAGCGCCTCGGCGCCGAGCATCAGCGCGGCATGGGCGACCGCCGCGCCCGCGCCGCCGGCGCCGAGCTGCACCACGCGCGCCATCGACACGCCGGCCAGGCCGCGCCGGAACGATTTCGCGAAGCCGGACCAATCGGTGTTGTGGCCGCTGCGCTTGCCGTCGGCGAAGCGCACCGTGTTGACCGCGCCCAGCGCTCGCGCATCGTCGGACAGCGAGTCGAGATGCGCGATCACGCGCTGCTTGCAGGGGTGGGTGATGTTCAGGCCGTCGTAGCCCATGCGCTCGGCGGTATCGAGCAGTTCGGGCAGCGCCTCGACCGACAGGCCCAGCACGTCGAGATCGAGGCGCCTGTATACATAGTTGAAGCCCTGCAGGCGGCCTTCTCGCTCGTGCATCGCCGGCGACAGCGAGCCGCCGATCCCCTGCCCGATCAAGCCGATCAGGAACGACTGGCCGTTCATCGCGCCACCTCCTTCAACAAGGTGGCGAGCCGCTGCAGCGCGAATACGTAACCTTCGGTCCCGCAGCCGCAGATCACGCCCTGCGCGACCAGCGACACATAGGAATGGTGGCGGAACGCCTCGCGTCGATGGACGTTCGAGATATGCACCTCGATCACGGGCTTGTCGATCGCGGCGAGCGCGTCGGCCAGCGCGACCGAGGTATGCGTGTAGGCCGCCGGGTTGATCACCACGCCGTCAATCCGCGTGCGAGCCTCGTGCAGCCAGTCGATCAACTGGTGCTCGGCGTTCGACTGGCGGAACTCGATCTCCAGGCCGAGCGCGGCGGCCGCCTCGAGGCAGCGCCGCTCCACGTCGGCCAGCGTCTCGGCGCCGTAGATATGCGGCTGGCGGGTGCCCAGCAGGTTCAGGTTCGGTCCGTTCAGCACCAGGACCTTTGGCTTCGACATCACAAGCAGACTCCGGGAAACGGGTGCGCATCGCGTGGCCACGACGCACCCTCACAAACTTTTTGAGGTGGCGCAAGTGTGCGCCAGGCGCACGCGGCTTGTCTTTCGGGGTTTATGCTTATTTGTACCATCTAGTTAGTTTGTATAATCCGACAACCTAATTCAATAGAATCGGGAACTTGCGCGATCAACGAACGGCCTTGGAATTAACCTTTTCGTCCGTTGTCGCCGTTTCCGAGCTTTCCTGCAGGGATTCGCTCATGAAGCGTTCGATTGCCACCGTGTCGCTGGCCGGCACCCTGGTCGAGAAACTCAAGGCGATCGCGGCGGCCGGCTTCGACGGCGTCGAGATCTTCGAAAACGACCTGCTCTACTTCGACGGTTCGCCCGCCGACGTGCGCGGGATCGCCGCCGATCTCGGCCTCGAGATCGTGCTGTTCCAGCCGTTCCGCGATTTCGAGGGCGTCGGCGCCGAACAGCTCGCGCGCAACCTGGAGCGCGCGCGCCGCAAGTTCGACCTGATGCACGCGCTGGGCACCGATCGCATCCTGGTCTGCAGCAATGTCTCGCCGCAAACCATCGCCGACGAGGCGCTGCTGGTGGACCAGCTCGGCGCCCTGGCCGAAGCCGCGCGCGGCGCCGATGTGATCGCCGCCTACGAGGCGCTGGCCTGGGGCCGCGTGGTGAAGACCTACGGCCACGCCTGGCGCTTGATCGACGCGGTGAACAGCCCGCACCTGGGCCTCGCGCTCGACAGCTTCCACACGCTCTCGCTCGATGACGATCCCGACGGCATCGCGCGCATCCCCGGCGATCGCATCGCCTTCGTGCAGATCGCCGACGCGCCGAAGCTGGCGATGGACGTGCTCGAATGGAGCCGCCATTACCGCTCCTTCCCCGGCCAGGGCGACTTCGACCTGGCACGCTTCACGGCGCGCGTGATCGAATCGGGTTTCAGCGGGCCGCTTTCGCTGGAGATCTTCAACGACGGCTTCCGCGCCGCGCCCACCGCGATCACGGCCGCCGACGGGCTGCGCTCGCTGCATCACCTGGAAGACATCACGCGCCTGCGCCTGGCCGCCGAGGGCCGTGCTCCCGCCGCCGACCAGGCGCTGTTCGCGCCGCCCGCCGCGCCGGCCCACGTCGGCTTCAAGTTCATCGAATTCGCGGTGGACGCGAGCGCGGTCGCGAAGGTGGCCGACTGGCTCGGCAAGCTGCGCTTCCGGCTGGCCGGCCGCCATCGCTCGAAGAACGTGATGCTCTACCAGCACGGCGCCGCCTCGATCGTGCTGAACGCCGAGCCCGATTCCTTCGCCGACGCGTTCTTCCAGCGACATGGGCTGTCGCTGTGCGCCTCGGCCTTCCAGGTCGACGACGCGAGGCTGGCCTTCGAGCGCGCGGCGAGCTTCGGCTTCGCGCCGTTCTCGGGCCGCGTCGGACCGAACGAGCGCGTGGTGCCCGGCGTGCAGGCGCCCGACGGCAGCCTCGACTATTTCGTCGACGAGACGCCCGGCGCGCCGACGCTCTATGAATCGGATTTCGTGCTGACCGACGTGGACGGCCCGGTAGAAGTCGGCCCGCTGACCGGCATCGACCATGTCTGCCTGGCGCTGCCGGCCGACGCGCTCGATACCTGGGTGCTGTTCTTCCGCACCGCGTTCGGCTTCGAGGCCGAGAAGAGCTGGCTGGTGCCCGATCCCTACGGGCTGATGCGCAGCCGCGCGGTGCGCAGCCCGGACGGCAGCGTGCGGATCGCGCTCAATGCCTCGGTGGATCGCCACACGGCCGTATTCGAATCGCTGAACCGCTATCACGGCTCGGGCCTCAACCACGTGGCGTTCCGCACCGACGACATCGTGCGCGCGGTGGCCGAGGCGGCCGCCGACGGCGTCGCCTTCCTGCGCGTGCCGCGTAATTACTACGACGACCTGGCCGCGCGCTACGCCCTGCCCGACGATTTCGTCGACACGCTGTGCCGTCACCACCTGCTGTACGACCGCGACGAGCAGGGCGGCGAATTCCTGCATGCGTATACAGAACTGGTGGACGAGCGCTTTTCGTTCGAGATCGTCGAGCGGCGCGGCGGCTACGATGGTTACGGCGCCGCGAACACGGCGGTGCGACTGGCGGCCCAGGCGCAGAGGAAAAAATGAGGATTGGGCCGGCGGCTGGCTGCTGCCGCCGGCATCAAGAATCTATTGTCGTGGGCGCAACTTTCCGGCCGTAATGAAGCCGCCCGCAGCAAACCGCGCCGCCCCGAAGCCCGCTTCCCGCGGCGGGCCGGGCCTTCGCGCGACACCCGCGGCGCAGCATCGCCGAGCCGCCCACCGACGCCGTTACAGCCAGTAACGATAGGCACCTCTTGCAATTCCCCTGACCGTCCCGATTTTAAGAATCGTTTAAGTCTCGGGCGGCACCATCCGCTCCAATCGTTTTTCGAGATACAAGATAGAAGAATTGGAGGTTGCAATGAGCGCCAACGATGCATCCGGCCGCCCGGCCAGCCCCCCGTCACGTCCAAAGACGATGCTGCGTCGTCTGTTGAGCCATCACGAGATTGCCACCTTGCTGGTGCTGCTGCACGCGCCGATCGCCGCGAACGCGAAGCCGGAGCTGCCGGCGCTGGAGGAAGCGGGCCTGGTCGAGATGGTGGGCGACGGTCCCGCGCCGCTGGTACGCCTGACCGCCGACGGCAGCGCCGTCCTCAAGGGCCTCGGATTTCGTTGAGCCGGCGGCCCGGCCCTGCTTTTCCTTCCCGACGTTTTCCTGACGAACCCTGACCGAGGCGTTCTCGGTCCGAGGTCTTCATTGGCTGGCGCCTGCCGGTCAGACCGTTAGTTGCGCAATCACGCCAAAGCGGCACGACACCCGCCGCCACGTTCCCCTCAAGCCCCGCGTTCCGCCTGCAAGGTCATCCGGTACTCGGTCGGCGTCACCCCCACCGTCGCCTTGAACTGCCGCGAAAACGCGCTGTGATCGGTATAGCCGCAAAGCGCGGCGACATCGGTCACCTTCTCGTGCGTGACGAGCAGGGCCGTGGCCGCGTCGAGCCGCGTCTTCAGCAGCACCTGGCGCGGCGTCAGGTGAAACACCTTGTGGAAATACCGTTCGAGCTGCGCGACCGACATCCCGGCCATCTCGGCCAGGTGCTTGAGGTTGAGCGGCTGCACGTAATGCTCCTGGATGTACTGCACCACGTCGGCGAGCCGGCTGTAGGCCGGATGCGAGCCCTCGTTGGCCTTCAGGTCGCGCGAGATGCCGGCCAGCCCGACCACACGGCCGAGCCCGTCGCGCAGCGGCTCCTTGGTGGTCAGGCACCAGCCCGGCTGCCGCCCCGGATAGAGATGCAGCTCGAGCTGGTCGGTCAGTTGCTGGCCGGCATGGATGGTCGCCATGTCCTGCTCGAGATAGTTGCGGCCGAACCGGCGCGGAAACACTTCCTCGGTGGTCTTGCCGTAGAGCTCGCGCTTCTCCTTGAAACCGCAGCGCTGCGCCAGCGTGCGATTGGCCAGCACGTAGCGGCCGTCGACGTCCTTCACGAAGAAGGCCACATCGGGCAAGGCATCGAACACCGGTGCGAGCTGCGCGAAATGCGCGAGCATCGCGTCGAGCCCGTCGCCCGAGCCGGGTGCCGGGCGGATCGCGTCGAACAGCGGCGAGGAGGAATCGGCGGGCGAGGTCATGAGTCCGGAGAAGGTCGGGAAATCCGCGTGCGTCGATTATAGGAGCGGCTCGTCGGCGGCAAGCGTGCCGATGCGAACCGGCGAGAACGGCGGGCGCGGTATCGCGGCCTCCTGCCAGCCCAGCAATGCGGCGCCGGCCGCGCCGCAAACGCGGCCTTGGCAGGCGCCCATGCCGCAACGCGTCTGCAGCTTCGCGTCACGCGCATCGGCATAACCACGCGCGGCGCCCAGCGTGACGTCCTCGCAGCGGCACAGCACCGTGTCGTCGGGCGGCAAGGCGCGAGCCGCATCACCGAGCGCGAAGGTCCGCGCGACGCGCGCGGCGAAACCTCGCCATACCTCGCGCTCGCGCATCAGCGCGGCAACCCGCCGATCGCCCTCGTCGACACCGGCCGCCGCCAGCCCTGCCAGGGCGCCCTCGGCGCGCGCCAGTTCCATGCCGCCGATCCCCGTGCTCTCGCCGGCCGCGAACACCGCCTCGCGGGAAGTACGCTGCCGCGCATCGACCGCCACCGCGCCGTCGCGCAACTCGCAGCCGAGCGCAAGCGGCAGCGTCAGGTTCGGCACCAGCCCATAACCGCAGGCGATCCGATCGCATTCGATCACGCGCTGCCGCCCCTCGATCTCGATGGTCGCGGCCTCGACGCGCGCGCTGCCATGCGCGGCGCGCAGCACGCCGCCCGTCAGATAGTCGACGCCGATGAAGCCACGCGTGAGCCGCGCCGCCTGCACCAGCTTCGAGGGCGTGGCCGCCAGCGACAGCGCGAAGCCGCGCACGGCCCGCGCGCTCGCCTGCTCGACCACGGCAAGCACGTTTGCGCCCGCCTCGCGCGCCGTCGCCAACGCGGCGATCAGCAGGGGCCCGCTGCCCGCGATCACGATCCGTTCCCCGCGCACCGGCACGCCGCCCTTGACCAGGGCCTGCAAACCACCCGCGCCGGTCACGCCCGGCAGGGTCCAGCCGGCGAAGGGCAGCAACAGCTCGCGCGCGCCGGTGGCCACGATCAGCTTGTCGTAGCCCAGGATCGCGCCACCCGCCTCGGCAGACGCCTGCTCGAGCAGCAATTCGCGACCCGGCAGGGCAGCCACCACGCGCGCGCCCGGGATCAGCTCGACGCTGCTCGCGCGCAGCGCCGCGAGCGATTCGACCAGCGGCGCGGCCGGTTCGAACACGGGCCCCTGGCGCCAGATCTGGCCGCCGGCTCGCGGATTGTCGTCGAGGATCGCGACGCGCGCGCCGGCGCCGGCAGCCGCGCGCGCGGCCGCCAAGCCGGCCGGCCCGGCGCCGACCACCACGATCTCGTAATGCGCCTTCATGATTCGGGATTCCAGGTGGTGTCGATGCGCATGCCGTCGCGGCAGGTCGTCTGGCAGGCCAGCACGTGCGCGCGGCCGTCGATGCCGACGCGACACTCCTGGCAGATGCCCATCCCGCACAGCATGGTGCGCGGCATGCCCTGCACCGAGCCGCGCGTGCCGCGCACACCGAGCGCGATCGTCAACGCCGCGGCAACGCTCGTGCCGGCCGGCACACGGCAGGCCTGGCCGTCGACATGGACCTGAACTTCGACGGGATTCGCGCCGCCACGGTTGCGATCAGGCATGACCGACCTCCGGCATGGCGCGCGCCGGCCAATAAGGCTCGGGCGCGATCGGCGGCGCCTCGCCGAGCAGTTGCGTCGCGATCAGTTCGGCGGTGCTCAGCGAGGTGGTCACGCCCAGCCCCTCGTGGCCGGTCGCCAGCCACAGGCCGGCGCGGCCCGGCACCGGCCCGATCAGCGGCATGCCGTCGGGCGTGGCAGCGCGAAAACCGGTCCAGGCGCGCAGCGCATGCAGGTCGGCGAGGCCCGGCAGGTAACGCGTGGCGCGCGCCAGCATGCGTGCCAGCACCGGCATCTCGACGGCCGGATCGGTGCTGTCGAACTGCCGCGACGAGCCGATCAGGATCTGCCCAGTCGGCCGCGGCTGCGCATTGAAGGCCACCGAGGTGCCCTGCGCGTGATGGGCGCTCTTGATATAGCCGAGTTCGAGCAATTGATGCGTGATCGTGCCCGGATAACGATCCGTGATCAGCAGATGACCTTTCTTGGCCTGCAGGCTAATGCCGGGCACCAGCCGCGCGGCCTCGAGCCCGTTGGCGACGATCACCTGCGCGGCCGACAGCGTCTCGCCGCCCGCGGTGCGCAGCTCGGTGCCCGCCAGCGCGACCACGGCGGTGCGTTCGCGCACGCGGATCCGCGCCGCGCCCGGCGAATGCCGCAGCAGCCATTCGCTGGCCGAAGGCGCATAGACGATCCCGTCGCCCTCCACATACAAACCGCCCGCCAGGCCCGCGGCCAGCATCGGCTCGCGTTCGCGCAGCGCGGCCGCGCCGATCGCCTCGGCCGACACGCCGGCCGCCAGGTAGCCGTCGCGCATCGCGCGCGCCGCCTCGAGCTCCTCGTCGTCGGCGGCCACCCACAAGGTCCCGCAACGCCGATAGGCATCGCATTCGCGCAGGCTCGGCGCGAGCGCGCGCCAGCGCGCCAGCGAATCGCGCGTCAGCGCCAGCTCGGCCGGCGTATCGTTCATCACCACCAGATGGCCCATGCCTGCCGCGGTCGTACCGCCGCCGATCCCGCCCGCGTCGAGCACCTCGACGGCCAGCCCGCGCGCGGCCAATGCCGCCGCGCAAGCCGCGCCGACGATCCCGGCGCCGATCACGATCGCATCCGCGCGCGCCATCAGCCGAGCCGGATCCCGTTCGCGAACGGATCGCCGTCCTCGAAGCAGAGCCGTCCCTCGGCCATCACGTGCGCGTGACCGGTGATGGTCGGCACGATCGCGGCCTCGCCCTCGATCGCCTCGTCATGCCGCACGTAGCTGACCTGGAACACGCTGCCGATCACGCTTTCCTGCCGCCATTCGGCATGTTCGGCGAGCTTGCCGTCGGCGGCCAGGCAGGCGGCCTTGGCGCTGGTGCCGGTGCCGCAGGGCGAGCGATCGTAGGCGTCGCCCGGGCACAGCACGAAGCTACGGCTGTCGAGCCCCTCGCGCGAGGCCGGCCCGAACAGTTCGATATGGTCGATCAGCGCGCCGTGCGCGCCGGTGATGCCGGCGGCGATCAGCGCGTCGCGCGTGGCGCTCGAGAACGCGCCCAGCTCCTTCAGGTTCGCGGGTTCGACGCGGCGCCGATGCTCGTGCTCGGGCACCAGGAAGAACCAGTTGCCGCCCCAGGCGATATCGCCCGTCAGCGGGCCGTGGCCCGGCACCTCGACCGTCACGTCCTTGCGATGGCGATAGGCCGGCACGTTGCGCACCGACACGGAGCGATCCGCGTTCAGCGTCGCCTCGACGATGCCGACCGGCGTCTCGATGCGATGCGTGCCGGGGCCGATCCGCCCCAGGTGCGCGAGCGACACCACCAGGCCGATGGTGCCGTGCCCGCACATGCCGAGATACCCGACGTTGTTGAAGAAGATCACGCCGGCCGCGCAACCCGGATCGAGCGGCTCGCAAAGCAGCGCGCCGACCACCACGTCCGAGCCGCGCGGCTCGGTGACCACCGCCGCGCGCCAGTCGTCGTGGTGCAAGCGGAACCGTTCCAGCCGCTCGGCGAGCGTGCCGCCGCCGAGATCCGGCCCCCCGGACACGATCAGGCGGGTAGGCTCACCGCCGGTATGCGAATCGATGAAGTCGAGTGTTTTCATGCCGCTATCGTAGGAACCCGCCTCGCCTGGCGTCTTGGCGACATTATGCGCACGCCATGACGAAATCGGCATAGTCAGGGAAACCGCGCATATGCCGATTTCGTCATCCCCGACGCATCTGGCGCGCAAGACTGGCGCTTTTTCGCTACCTAGACTGCGCTGGAATCGCTCGCATCGTGCCGTCCCCCTCTGGTAGCGCGTTTGCTCGCCTGCCTCGCGGGTCGCCACGCGGCCGAGCCGATTTCAGCACAAGGCCCGCCACTCGCCGGTGGCGGCGTCGCGATCGCCAACAGGCCGGCACCACGCAGCCGGCCGCAGCAGCCAAAGGGGAAACGAAAGTGAAGCTGAAGATCTCGCAATTCGCGCTCGTCGCGGGCGCCGCCCTCGTCGCCGCGGGCACGCCGGCCTCGGCCGCCGACCTCGTCAAGATCGGCTTTGCCGCGCCGCTCACGGGCACGCAATCGAACTACGGCACCGACATGCAGAAAGGCGTGCAGCTCGCGATCGACGATTTCAACGCGACCAAGCCGGTGATCGGCGGCAAGCCCGTCACGTTCACGCTCGATTCGCAGGACGACCAGGCCGACCCGCGCACCGGCACCACGGTGGCGCAGCGGCTGATCGACGACGGCGTGTCCGGCATCATCGGCCACTTCAATTCGGGCACCAGCATCCCGGCCTCGGATCTCTACGAGCGCGCGGGGCTGCCGCAGGTCTCGATGGCCACCTCGCCGCAATACACGGCGCGCGGCTACAAGACCACCTTCCGGCTGCTGACCAGCGACGCGCAGGCCGGCCGCATCGTCGGCAGCTACGTGGTGAACACGCTGCACTACAAGCGCGTGGCGATCATCGACGATCGCACCGCCTACGGCCAGGGCATCGCCGACGAATTCGCCGCCGCCGTGCAGAAGGCCGGCGGCACCATCGTCAAGCGCGACTTCACCAACGACAAGGCGCTCGATTTCTCGGCGATCCTGACCAACCTGAAGGGCATGAATCCCGACGCGGTGTTCTACGGCGGCGGCGACGCGCAATCCTCGCCGATGATCCGCAAGATGCGCCAGCTCGGCATCAAGGCCGCCTTCGTCACCGGCGAGATGTCGAAGTCGCCCACCTTCCTGAAGGTCGGCGGCGAGGCGGCCGAGGGCGCGATCGTCTACATGGGCGGCCTGCCCAAGGAGAAGATGCCCGGCTTCGCGGGCTTCGAGCAACGCTACAAGGCGCGCTTCAAGGAGGAGGTGGTGACCTACTCGCCCTATTCCTACGACGGCACGATCGCCCTGCTCACCGCGATGAAGAACGCCAACTCGACCGACCCGAAGGTCTATGGGCCGTATCTCGACAAGGTGTCGATCAAGGGCGTGTCGGCCGCGACCATCGCCTACGATCCGAAGGGCGACCTGCGTGATGCGCCGGTCACGATCTACCGCGTCGACCACGGCGCGTTCAAGCCGGTCGACACCATCGCCGGCAACTGAGCCGCGGTGACCGGCCGGTCACGATCGACCGGCCGTCGCGCCGATACCACGCGGGCCGCCGTCGCGAGTCGATCGCGGCGGCGGCCCGTGTAGCTGCAGCATTGGCCACGTGCCCGGCGCAGCCGCGCCACGCCGCGGCACGGCCCGCGCGCCGCTCCCGCACCGCCGCTTTTCGCGCCGTCAATGCGCGCGAACCCGCGCCCGAAGCCGCCTCCATGCCGTCGCGCCGCATCCTGTAGAATCGCCCGACCCGTCTGTCGCCGTCCCCGCGCGTTTCCGATCCCGAAGCCGCGCGGCCCGTGTCGCGAGCCGATCCGGCCCGCTGCGCGGGACGCCGTGCGGCGTCGCGCGCCGCGCACGCCGAGTTGAGAACCTCGATCGTCCTGACCATGCAAGCATACGAAACGGGCAGCGCGCCGAGCGCCGTTGCCGACCGCGCCCTGACGCGCAGCGACTACAAGACCTTGAGCCTGGCCGCACTCGGCGGCGCACTCGAGTTCTACGACTTCATCATCTTCGTGTTCTTCGCGCCAGCGATCGGGCAGTTGTTCTTCCCGCACGACATCCCCGACTGGCTGCGCCAGTTGCAGACCTTCGCGATCTTCGCGGCCGGCTACCTGGCGCGTCCGCTGGGCGGCATCATCATGGCCCACTTCGGCGACCTGGTCGGCCGCAAGCGCATGTTCACGCTGAGCGTGCTGCTGATGTCGGTGCCGACGCTGCTGATGGGCCTGCTGCCGACCTTCGACTCGATCGGCATCCTGGCTCCGGTGCTGCTCCTGCTGTTCCGCATCCTGCAGGGCGCGGCGGTGGGCGGCGAAGTGCCGGGCGCCTGGGTGTTCGTCTCCGAGCACGTGCCGGCGCGCCGCATCGGCTACGCCTGCGGCACGCTCACGGCGGGCCTCACGGCCGGCATCCTGCTCGGCTCGCTGGTGGCCGGCGGCATCAACCGGCACTTCTCGCCGGCCGAGATCAGCGCCTATGCCTGGCGCATCCCGTTCCTGCTCGGCGGCGTGTTCGGCCTGTTCTCGGTCTACCTGCGCCGCTGGCTGCACGAGACGCCGGTGTTCGCCGAGTTGCAGGCGCGCAAGGCGCTGGCCGCCGAGATCCCGCTCAAGGCGGTGCTGCGCGACCACGGCCGCGCCGTGATCGTCTCGATGCTGCTGACCTGGATGCTGTCGGCCGCGATCGTGGTGGTGATCCTGATGACGCCGACCCTGCTGCAGAAGCAGTTCCACATCCCTGCCGCCACCGCGCTGTTCGCCAACAGCATCGCCACCGTGGGCCTGACGATCGGCTGCGTGGTGGCCGGCGCGCTGGCCGACCGCTTCGGCGCGAAGCTCGTGCTGGCGGTCGGCTCGCTGCTGCTGGCCGCCTGCTTCTGCACGCTGTTCGCCAAGGTGGCCGCCGATGCCTCGACGCTGGTGCCGCTCTACGCGCTGACCGGCTTCCTGGTCGGCACGGTCGGCGCCGTGCCCTCGGCGATGGTGCGCAGCTTCCCCGCCGTGATCCGCTTCTCCGGCATTTCGTTCTCGTACAACATCGCCTACGCGATCTTCGGCGGGCTCTCGCCCGTGATCGTGTCGCTGATGATCAAGTCGAATCCGTTCGCGGCAACCGCCTATGTCGGCGCGGTCTGCGTGATCGGCGCGCTGGCCGCGCTCTGCACGCGCAACGCGCGCTGAGCGGCCAGGGCCGGTTTGGACGAAGGGCGCCGCGAGGCGCCCTTTTTCATGGCCTCGGCGGCATGAAGCCGCGCGCGGCTCGCGCCGTGGTATCGAGGAACATCGGCTCTCAGCGCAGCACGCCGTAGGTGGGCTGGCGGCGCATCGCGTCGATGCTCGCGCCGCCCGCGCCCGTCACGAACAGCAGCAGGAATCCACCCGCGATCGCGACGTTCTTCCAGAAATGCACCACCATGTCGTGCTGCACGGCCGGGCTGGTGGCATCCCAGAAGTTGTGGCCGATCAGGGCCGTGACGATGGTGTAGGCGGCCAGCAGCAGCGCGACCGGCTTAACGCGATAACCGACGATCAGCAGCAGCGCGCCGAGCCCCTCGATGGCGATCACCAGCGGCGCCGCGAACTGCGCGAAGGGCACGTACATGCCCTTCAGATAGGTGACGAATTCGCCGTAGCCGAGCAGTTTCATCACGCCGCCCCACAAGAACAGGGCCGCCATCAACAGCCTCGCGATGAAGATCACGCCGGAATCGACGGGACGCGTCATATCTCTCTCCTCGGTGCATTGAGGACGCGACCGCGGAGCGGTCCGCGTCTGGTAAATGCGCCAGAATAAGAAACTTTCGCGCGGCGCTCCAAGCAAAAGGTTGTAGCAAAACGTTGCACGCGCCGGCGGACGGCAGCGCAATCGCGTGCAAAGTCCCGGAAAGCACGGACGCGCAATCGGGTAAAGCCCCGACGATGGCGCGAGCGCTCGGCTAACGGATCTCAAGCTTCGCGCGTGGTCGAGAGCGAGCGGGCAAGGAGGCCGCGTGCAGGCGAATTCCGGCGATTTCCGCGCTGCGATGATGTCCAGCGCAAAGATGCGAGACGCTTCGTTGAACCGAGGATCGGCGCCGCAACGACGCCACCCAGGCGACACGCCCGGCTGCTAGGCTGATGTTTTTCCGGAAAGCCTTTCCCTCGCGACCATGCCCGCGTCCACCACCCTGCAAATCGTGCAACTCTGCGTCGGCGTGCTCACGCCGCTGTCGGTCACCGCGCTCGGCTGGCTGATCAGCCGGCGCCTGAAGCGTCTCGAGCTCGTGCAGTGGACCAACCAGAAGCTGATCGAGAAGCGCCTCGCGATCTACGACCAGATCGCGCCGCAACTCAATGCGCTGCTCTGTTTCTATACCTGGGTCGGCTACTGGAAGGACATCTCGCCCGACGAGGTCATCCATATCAAGCGCGAGCTCGACCGAACGCTGCACGTCTATCGCCACCTGTTCGACGACGAGCTGTATCGCGCCTATCACGCGCTGATGCTCGCGCTGTTCGACACGCATTCGGGCGCGGGCCGCGATGCGCGGATCCGCTCGCGCGTGGCAGGGCCGAGCGGCGATCGCTCGCTGCACGGCAGCTACGCCTGGCATGCCGCCTGGGACGAGCGTTTCTCGAGCGCCGAGCCGGCCACCAGCGAAGAGATCCAGCAGCTTTACTACCGCCTGATGGAGCGGCTGCGCGGCTCGCTCGGCGCGAACAAATGAGCTTGCGCCAGCCAGGAAAAAACCCGCCGGATCGCGGCGGGTTCGACGTGGCGACAGCAGCCGGCTCGATCGGGAAGATCAGGTCACCGGCGCCGGGTTGAACAGCGTCAGCGCATTCGCCAGCTTCCACTGCTCGGCCCAGGTCTTGCGGCCGCTCGCGACGTCCAGCATCAACTGGAACATCTCCCAGCCCACCTCCTCGATGCTCTTCTGGCCGGTCGCGATGGTGCCCGCGTCCACGTCCATCAGGTCGTGCCAGCGGCGCGCCAGGTCGCTGCGCGTGGCCACCTTGATCACCGGCACCTGCGCGAGCCCGTAAGGCGTGCCGCGGCCGGTGGTGAAGATATGCAGGTTCATGCCGGCCGCCAGTTGCAGGGTGCCGCAGATGAAGTCGCTGGCCGGCGTCGCGGTGTAGAGCAGGCCCTTCTGCCTGGCGCGCTCGCCCGGGCTGACCACGCCCGAGATCGCCGAGCTGCCCGACTTCACGATCGAGCCCATCGCCTTCTCGACGATGTTCGACAGGCCGCCCTTCTTGTTGCCGGGCGTGGTGTTGGCGCTGCGGTCGACCTGCCCGCGCTGCAGGTAGGCGTCGTACCAGGCCATCTCGCGGATGATGTCGCGCGCCACCTCCTCGTTGGCCGCGCGCGAGGTCAGTTGCGCGACGCCGTCGCGCACCTCGGTCACCTCGGAGAACATGATGGTCGCGCCGGCGCGCACCAGCAGGTCGGCCGCGAAGCCCACCGCCGGATTGGCGGTCAGGCCCGAGAACGCATCGCTGCCGCCACATTGCACGCCCACCACCAGCTCCGCGGCCGGTACCGTCTCGCGACGACGCCGGTTCAGGCGTTCCAGGTGCTGTTCCGCCATCGCCATGATCGAGTCGATCATCGACATGAAGCCCACGTGCGCCTGGTCCTGCAGGCAGACCACGCCGCCGTTGTCGGGCTTGTCGGCCGCCACCGGAATCGCGCCGGCCGGCAGCAGGCGTTCCGGCTGCAGCTTCTCGCAACCCAGGCTGACCACCATCACCTCGCCGCCGAAGTTCGGATTCAGGCTGATGTTGCGCAGCGTGCGGATCGGGATCTCGGCGCCCGGCGCCTCGATCGCGACGCCGCAGCCATAGGTGTGCTCGAGGCCCACCACGCCATCGACGTTCGGAAAACGCGGCAGCAACTCGCGCTTGATGCGCTCGACCGCGAACTCGACCACGCCCGACACGCACTGCACGGTGGTGGTGATCGCCAGGATGTTGCGCGTGCCGACCGTGCCGTCCGCGTTGCGGTAGCCCTCGAAGGTATAACCCTCCAGCGGCGCCTGCTCGGGCGCCTTGCGGGTGGCCAGCGGCAGGTTCTCCAGGCCGGGCGGCTCGGGCATGCGCAGCGTGCGCTCGTTGACCCAACTGCCGCGCGGCAGGTCCTTCGAGGCGTAGCCGATCACCACGTGGTAGCGCAGCACCGGATCGCCTTCCTTCAGATCGACCAGCGCCACCTTGTGCCCTTGCGGCACGCCTTCGCACAAGCTCAGCCCGTCGGCGAATTGCGCGCCCGCGGGCAGCCCGCCGTCATTGACCACGATCGCGACGTTGTCGTCCGGATGGACGCGGATATAGAGAGGGGACTGGGACATCAGGGGAAATCCTCGTTGCAACATGCAGGGAATTAACAGTCATCATACAACATGGGCCAAACTTGCGGGATCGTGCGTAAACCCTGATGCCGAAAGGCAGAAATTGAATAACGAAAGGCTCGGGGGGCGCTTGCCAGTCCGAAAATGATGTTGTACGATGACATACAACACATCCCGAATTGAACGAACCCGCGCCCAGCGCAACAGGACGACCCATCATGACCACGCCTCAGGAACTCAAGCAGATCATCTCGGAAGGCCTGCTGTCCTTCCCCGTCACCGACTTCGACGCCGAGGGCAACTTCCGCCCGAGCACCTATGTCGAGCGCCTCGAATGGCTCGCC
>NZ_VWWK01000114.1:0-23958 GCF_011753035.1 Burkholderia sp. Ax-1720
CGCGCGTCGTGGGCGCCCTCGCGCACCGCGCGCCAGCGCTCGCGCACCCGCGAGCCGCCGCGCGGGCCGAACGACAGCAGCACGTGCGCGAAGCCCGGATAGACGCGCGTGCCGACCAGCGCGTACCACCACCAGGCGATCTCGCGCCGCGCCGGCGGCAGGTGCTCGCGCAGCGTCAGGTGCAGGTTGTAGGCGGCGTTGACGATCGCCTTGCGCGAGGCGGCATCGCGCCGGTCCTCGTCGAAGCGCTCGGCCGGATAGTGGTCGACCGCCACCGCCGGGTCGTAGACCAGCTTCCAGCCGCGCCGCTTGACGGCCATGCTGAAGGCCATGTCGTTGTGGGTCTGGGCGCCCGCGCCGCGCAGGCGCGTGTCGAAGCGCAGCCCCGAGATCGCCGCGCGGCGGTAGATCATGTTGGCGCCCTTGAGCATGTCGACCTCCCGCGCGCCGCCGATGCCCAGGTGATGGTTGCCGATCAGCTTGCCCGAGAGCCGCACGCGGCCCACCTCGGGCCGCTCGCCGTCGATCACGCGGCCCTTCTCGTGCACCCAGTCGCGCCCGCCCAGCGCGCCCAGCCGCGCATCGGCCGCGAACGCGGCGGCGATCCGCTCGAGCCAGTCGGGATGCGGCGCGGCATCGTCGTCGGTGATCGCCACCACGTCGCCCTGCGCGGTGTCGAGGCCGCGGTTGAGCGCGGCCACCTGCCCGCCCACCTCGACCGGCGCGACCACCAGCGGCAGCGCGCCGCGCACGCGCGGATCGGCCAGGCACTCATGGGTGGCGTCGTCCTCGGGACGGGCCACCACGATCACCTGGTCGGGCGCGCGGCGCTGGCGCTGCAGCGCGATCAGGCAGCGCGCGAGATCGGCGGGACGCCGGTAGGTCGGGACCAGTACGGAGAGTTTCATCGGTGCATACCTCGTCGTCGTTGTGCGGCACGCCCGTCAGGCGTTCAGGTATTCGTGGACCGAGGCATAACCCCGGCCGTAGCCGCGCGTGCGCGGCGGCACGCCGTTGAAGATGCCGCCCTGCAACTGCACGCCCGCGGTGCGCAGCCGCTTGATCGAGTCGCCGATCTCGCCCTCGGTATGCATGCCCGAGCGCAGCACCAGGAAGGTGGAGCCGGCCAGCACGCCGAAGATGGTCGCGTCGGTGACGGCCAGGATCGGCGGCGAATCGACGATCACCGCGTCGTAGCGCTTGCCGAGTCCGTCGAGGTAGAGCGCCAGGCGCGGCGACATCAGCAGCTCGGAGGGATTGGGCGGGCGCTGGCCGGTCGGGATGAAGGACAGCCCCGGCACCTGGGTCTCGCGGATCGCCTCCTCCAGCGCGATCTGGTCGCTCAGCAGCTCGGACAGGCCGTTGCGGCGCGGCACGCCGAAGTAGCGGTCGAGCGCGCCGCGGCGCATGTCGGCGTCGATCAGCAGCACGCGCTTGCCCGAATGCGCCAGCAGCGCGGCCAGGTTGACGGTCAGGAAGCTCTTGCCGATGCCGGGGGTCGGGCCGGTCAGCACCATCACGCGGTTCTTGGCGTCCATCAGCGCGAACTGCATGGCGGTGCGCAGGCTGCGCAGGCTTTCCACGCTGAGGTCCTTGGGCCGCGCCACCGCCAGGATCGGGCGCATGTCGCTGCCGCTCTTCTCGGCCGCCGCGTCGAGCCGTTCGAGCTCGACGCTCTTCGGGATCAGGCCGTACATCGGCAGGTTGAACATGCGCTCGACGCGCTCCGGATCCTCGATGCCGTGGAACAGGTTGCGGCGCAGGAACACCACGCCGGTGCCGACGATCAGGCCCAGGATCACCGCCGCCGACAGGATCAGCGCCTTCTTCGGCTTGACCGGCACGCCGGGGCGCAGCGCCGCGTCCACCAGGCGGATGTTGCCGCCGGTGCCGGCGCGCTGCACCGAGAGCTCCTGCACGCGGTTGAGCAGCAGCACGTAGATGTCCTCGGCGACCTTGGCGTTACGCTGCAGCGCGACCGCCTTGACCTCGGTGGCCGGCAGGCTGCGGAACTTGTCGGCGTACTTGTCGCGTTCCTTCTGCAATTGCGCGAGCTGCTGGTTGGCCGCCACCACCATCGGATGCTCGGGCGTGAAGCGCTGCTCGAGCGAGGCCAGCTGCAGGCGCTGCGCGGCGATCTGCTGCTCGTACTGGATGCTGCCCTCCAGGTAGACCTTGGCCTCGTCGCTCGCGTTGATCGAGCCCGAGGTGCTCTGGTACTCGGTCAGCGCGGCCTCGGCGCGCTCCAGGTCGGACTTCAGGCGCGGCTCCTCGCTCTTGAGGAAGTCCAGCATCTTGTTGGCCTCGGCCTGCTTGCTGTTGATGTGCTGCTGCAGGTAGGACTGCGCCAGCGCGTTGGCGATCATCGCGGTCTGCACCGGGTCCTTGCCCTCCAGCGAGATCTGCACCACGCCGGTCTGCTTGCCCTGCTCGCTCACCTGGATCGCCGACTGGAAGGCGGTGATCGCGTCCAGGTCGTTCTGGCGCACCACCACGAACTGCGTGCCGGGCCGCGCCACCAGCTGGCTGACCAGCAGCGATACGCCGTTGCCCTCGGCGCGCTCGCCCACGCGGCCGCGCAGCAGCAGGCCGCCGTCCTCGTTGGCCAGCGTGTAGGCACCGTCGGCGCCGGCCGTCAACATCAGCTTCTTGCCTTCGAGCGCCGGCGTCACGTCGATCGAGTCGACCGCCGCCTGCTCGCCGCCCCAGGCGTAGGAACCCATGCCGAGCCAGGGCTTGGCCAGCTTGCCCGGCGCGGCCAGGCGCGCCGACAGCGCGCCCAGCAGCGGGAAGGTCTTGGGCGCCACCGAGAAGTTCAGCTTGCACTGCTCGACCACCGGGCCGACCACGCCGCGGCTCTTGATGATCTCGATCTCGGCGTCGGTGGCCGGCGTGGCCGGGCCGCCGTTGATCACCGCGCCGGTCTGGGTCTGGGTCAGCGCCTGCGAGGTGTTGTCGGCCGCCTCGACGCGCACGTGCGCGTCGGCCGAGTAGATCGGCTTCGCGAGGTAGCAGTAGACGCCCGCGAGCGCCACGATCAGCGCGGCGATGCCCAGCAGCAGCCAGATGTCGTCGAGGATCACCTGGATCAGCTGGCCGAGGACCACGTCCTCGTCGTCGGGCTTGGCCGCCATGTCGGCGTAGGGATGTTTGACTTGCGTATTCACGATGGCTATCCGCCTCAGGTTGGTGGGCCGGCGTCGGGGGACGCCGGCCTCGCCAGATCAGCGCGTGATCTGCTTCATGTAGTAGATCGACTGGATCGTCGGGAAGATCTGCTGCAGCAGGCGGTTGAACTGCACCGACCCGGCCGTGCCCACGTAGACCACATCGAGCGGCTTGAGCTGGAACCGGCTCGACAGCATCAGCGCGTCGGGCTGGGTCATGTCCAGGCGATAGATGTCCGGCGTGTCGGGCTTGTCCTGCAGGTCGCGCAGCACATAGACCTGGCGCGGATTCGCGTCGGTGTCGAGGATCCCGCCGCCGGCCGTGATCGCGTCGGCGATGGTGAGCTTGCCCTTGAGCATCGGCACCGTCACCGGCTGCTTGACCTCGCCCATGATGAACACGCGGCTGTCGCTGCGGTCCGGCACGTTGACCACGTCGCCCGGCTGCAGCATCACGTTCTCCTTGGCCTCGCCGCGGTCGAGCATGGCGTTCGCGTCGAGCACGTAGAACTTGCCGTCGCGCGTGAGCCGCACGCGCTGCAGGTCGGCCTCGGCGGTGGTGCCGCCCGAGCGCGTGATCGCGTCGACCAGGCGCAGCGGCACGTCGGTGATGGCCAGCGGCCCCGGCGTCTTGACCTCGCCGGTCACCTGCACCTTCTGGCTGCGATACGACAGCACGCGCAGGTCGATCTGCGGGTTCTTCACGTAGCGCGCCAGCTTGGCGGCCAGCTCGTCGCGCACGTCCTGCGCGGTGCGCCCGGCCACGCGGATGCGGCCCACGAACGGGAAATAGATGGTGCCGTCCGCGCCGACCGTCTGGCCGTAAGGGTCGGCCTGGCCCGGCAGCGCATTGGTATAGGGCTGCTGCAGCGCGCCGGCGATGGTCTGGGTGGTGTTGCCGCCCGCCGAGAAGGACTGGCCCTGCGGGGTGGTCAGCTCGGGGTGGTCCCAGACCGTCACGCCGAGGATGTCCTGCGGCTCGATGCGGTAGACGTACTGGGTCGGATCCGGGAACAGGTCGGCCGGCAGCGGGCGGCTGTCGTGCTGGGCCAGCGCCTGCGAGACCACCAGCTGCGGCGTGATCAGCTTGACGTCGTAGTGCGTGTCGGGCATCGAGCCCTTCTCGTCGAGCCGCGAGGTGTTGATGTAGTTGCCGGGCGCGGTGGCGCAGGCGCCGAGCAGCGCGGCCGCCACGAGCGGCGCGAGCGCGGTGAGGAAAGTTCGCTTGAGCAGGCGTTTCAGCATAGTTTGTGCAGCCATCCTTGAACCAGACGTTCGATCAATCGGCAGCTTTCGCGGTACGCGGCCTCGCTGCGCCCGTGCGGATCGGCGATCTCCGCGTCCTCCCACTTGCCGAGCAGGAACACCTTGCCGCGCGCGCAGGGATCGACCGACTCGATCGCGTCGATCTGGCGCCGCTCGGTGACCAGCACCAGGTCGGCGTCGCGCACGATCGCCTGGCTCAGGCGGCGCGAGCGGTGCGTCGAGGCATCGACGCCGCGCTCGGCCAGCAGGGCCTGCATCACCGGGTCGATGCCGTCGCCGTCGTTGGCGTCCAGGCCGGCCGAGTGGAAGGCGCAGTCCTCGCCGAGCGCCTCGCGCCCGTGGGTGCGGAACAGCATCTCGGCGGTCGGGCTGCGGCACACGTTGGCATGGCAGACGATCAGCACGTTACGGAACATCGTGTGTCCTCCTCGGGTTCGGGCGCTCAGGCGCCGGCCTCGGCGGCCGGGCTGGCGCTGGCGGCCGGCTGCGCGGCGGCACGGCCCGCGGCCGGCGCCTGCGCCGCGTGCGCGCGGCCGATCGCGTGGTATTCGATGCCGAGCTCGCGCATCGCGAGCGGCTCGTAGAGATTGCGGCCGTCGAAGATCACCGGCGCCTTCCAGCGCTCGGCCAGGGCCGCGAAGTCGGGGCTCTTGAAGGCCTTCCACTCGGTGACGATCACCAGCGCGTCGGCCTGGTCCGCCACCTCGCCCGCCTCGTCGACGAAGCTCAGGCGTTCGAGCCATTCGGGCTGGCCGGCCAGGTCGAGCGCGAACACGCGGCGCGCCTCGGCGGTGGCCACCGGGTCGTAGGCCCGCACCCGCGCGCCGCGCGAGAGCAGCTCGGCGATCAGCGCGCGGCTCGGCGCCTCGCGCATGTCGTCGGTATTGGGCTTGAAGGCCAGGCCCCAGACGCCGAAGCTGCGGCCGGTCAGGTCCTCGCCGTAGCGCGCCACGATCTTGCGCGCCAGCACCTGTTTCTGCCCGGCGTTGACCTGCGAGACCGCGCGCAGGATCTGCAGCGACTGGCCGCTGGCGTCGGCGGTGCGGATCAGCGCCTCCACGTCCTTCGGGAAGCAGGAGCCGCCGTAGCCGGCGCCTGCGTACAGGAAGTGATAGCCGATGCGCGGATCGGAGCCGATGCCGCGGCGCACCGCCTCGATGTCGGCGCCCACCCGATCGGCGAAATTCGCCAGCTCGTTCATGAAGGAGATGCGCGTGGCCAACATCGCGTTGGCCGCGTACTTGGTGAACTCGGCCGAGCGCACGTCCATGTAGAGCGTGCGCTCGTGGTTGCGGTTGAACGGCGCGTAGAGCTTCTTCATCAGCTCGCGGGCCTTCTCGCCCGGCACGTCGTCGTCGCAGCCGATCACGATGCGGTCGGGCCGCGCGAAATCGTCCACCGCCGCGCCCTCCTTCAGGAACTCGGGGTTCGAGACCACCGAGAACATGGTGTCGACGCCGCGCGCGGCCAGCTCCGCGGCCACCGTCGCGCGCACGCGCTCGGCGGTGCCGACCGGCACCGTCGACTTGTCGACGATCACCTTGAAGGAGGTCATGTACTTGCCGATGTTGCGCGCCGCGGCCAGCACGTACTGCAGGTCGGCCGAGCCGTCCTCGTCGGGCGGGGTGCCTACCGCGATGAACTGCACGTCGCCGTGCGCCACCGCCGAGGCCACGTCGGTCGAGAAGCGCAGGCGGCCGGCCGCGCGGTTGCGCGCGATGATCTCGGCCAGGCCCGGTTCGTGGATCGGCACGCCGCCGTCGTTGAGCACGCCGATCTTGACGGGATCCACATCGAGACAGAACACGTCGTGCCCGATGTCGGCCAGGCAAGCGCCCGTCACGAGCCCCACGTAGCCGCTGCCGATGATAGTCAGGTTCATTTGTCAGCCCTTGCGACCGTCGCCGGTCGTCGTCGTTGAAGCGGAAATTCGAGGAGGAGGCGGCGCCGCGGCTCAGTAGGCGTTGCTGCCGGTGAAGCCCTTCCAGAGCGTCAGCACCACGATCTTGATGTCGAGCCAGAACGACCAGTTCTGCATGTAGTAGAGGTCGAGCTTGACGCGGCCCGACATCTTCTCGATGCGGTCGGTCTCGCCGCGAAAGCCGTTGATCTGCGCCCAGCCGGTGATGCCGGGCTTGATCCGGTAGCGGAACATGTAGCCGCGCACCAGATCCTTGTAGATGTCGTCGTGCTCCAGCGCGTGCGGGCGCGGGCCGACCACCGACATCTCGCCCTTGAGCACGTTGATGAACTGCGGCAGCTCGTCGAGGCTGGTGCGGCGCAGGAAGCGCCCGACCGGCGTGATCCGCGCATCGCCCTTGCGCGCCTGGGTGACCTGCCCCTTCACCTCGGCATGGACCTTCATCGAGCGGAACTTGTAGATGCGGAACTCGTTGCCGTCGATGCCCTTGCGGGTCTGGCGGAAGAACACCGGGCCGCGCGAGGTCAGCTTCACCAGCGCCGCGATCAGCAGCATCACCGGCGCCAGCATGGTCAGCGCGACCAGCGCGAACATCCGGTCGAACACGAACTTCGGCAGGATCCGCACGTCGGTGATCGGCGAGGCCGCCAGGTTGATGGCCGGCACGCCCAGCAGCTCGACCACCTCCTGGTTGAAGAAGGACAGGCTGCGCACGTCGGGGATCAGCCGGATGTTGACGAAGTCGTGCTGGAACTCGGTGACGATGCGGTGGATCTGGCGCTCCTCGGTGATCGGCAGGGTCAGCCACAGCTCGCGCAGGTGGCGGCAGCGCACCAGCCGCACCAGCTCGGAGAAGCGCCGCTCGACCGGCACGCCGTCGAATTCGCGGGTGTCGACCGTGCCCGTCACGTCGAAGATGCAGGAGGGCGTGAAGCCGGCCTCGGGGCGCGCGCGCATCTGCGCGATCAGGCGGCGCGTCACGCCGGTGTCGCCCACCAGGCCCACCGCCTTGTGGTTGTAGCCCTCGCGGCGCAGGCTCTGCAGCACCCAGTGCACGCCGGCCTTGGTGGCGATCAGCAGCGCCGAGGTGGTCACCGCCCAGTAGCCGAGCCACAGCCGCGACAGCTCGCCGGAATGGTGGAAGCTGAAGCTCATCAGGATCCCGGCGCCCTCCACCACCAGCCAGCCGATCGCCACGCGCCACAGCAGCGCGCGGATCGGCTTGCCGCGCCAGGACTGGTAGATGCCGAAGGCCGGGAAGAACGCGACGATCAGCATGCCGTTGAACAGCACCATCGAACGCTGCAGATCGTCGAGCGCGACGATGCCGCCGCGATGCAGCGCGGCCGCGATCAGCGCGCCCAGCACCGCCATCGCGATATCGATCACTCTCGCCAACACGCTCAACATGGTTGCTCCCTCGCCTGACAGATGATCGGATCGCAGTGCATGACGGGCCCGAGGCGGAACCGTTTCGCTCTGCTGCAGACGCTATGAAGCGATAAGAAAAATGTTGCTGCAAGCGCGCAAGTATTTCTAAAAATATTCGGAAAGTTTTGCGTATTTTCTTTGAATTTTTCTCGGCACTTTTTTCCTGCGACAAGTCGAGATCGGCTCCCTTCGTGGTGCGTCATTTTACAAATCTCATTAATTTCAATGACTTGCCATCCTTCATTCCCTATTTTTTACTTTTTTTGGCAAGGCGAATTTTGAGCGCGGCTTAGACATTATTTTTTATATTTTTCCAGGATCTTACGATGCCGCGCCGCAGCAAAAACTTTTTAGCGTCTTTCTGTTGTGCTAAAAACGTTCGGACCGATCCACCGTTTCGAGGAGTGTCCCGATGAATCCTCCGTCCGTCGCCGGCGTCGAGCCGGACGTCGCGTCCCCGTCCTCCCGCGCCAATCCCGCGTCAGCCCCTGCCGACGGCGCGGCGGCCCCTGCCGGCACGCGCCTGGCGGTCCAGCAGGTGGTGCTGGCGGGCGGCTCCGGCACGCGCCTCTGGCCGATGTCGCGCGAGCAGTTCCCGAAGCAGCTGATCGGCCTGCTCGGCGAGGAATCGCTGCTGCAGTCGACCACCCGCCGCCTGGAGGGTTACCAGGGCGATCATCCGGTCTCCGAACGATTGATGGTGGTCTGCGGCGACGATCATCGCTTCACCACCGCCGAGCAGTTGCGGCTGGTCGGCCGCGAGGCCTCGATCGTGCTCGAGCCCTTCGGCCGCGATACCGCCCCTGCGCTGACCATCGCTGCGCTGCGCGCGATCGCCTGCGAGGGCGACGCGGTGCTGACGGTGATGCCGGCCGACCACGCGGTGGCCGATCTCGCCCGCTTCCAGGCCGCGCTCGACGCGGCCATCCGCCATGCCGCGCAGGGCCGTATCGCCACCATGGGCATCCTGCCGGATCGCGCGGAAACCGGCTTCGGCTACATCCGCGTCGGCCAGGCGCTCGACACGCAGGGCGAGATCGCCGTGCGCCGGCTCGAGCGCTTCGTCGAGAAGCCGCACCTGGAGCTGGCGCAGCAGTACGTGGATTCGGGCGACTACTGGTGGAACAGCGGCATCTTCGTGGTGCGCGCCTCGGTCTGGCTCAAAGCGATCGGCCATTTCCAGCCGGCCATCCTGGCGGCCTGCGAGCGCGCGGTCTCGCTGGGCCGCGACGACGGCACCTTCTTCCGCCTCGATCGCGACAGCTTCGGCGAATCGCCCTCGAACTCGATCGACTACGCGGTGATGGAGCCGCTGGTGGGCGCGCCGCAGGTCTGCGAGAGCGTGGTGGTGCCGCTCGACGCCGGCTGGTCCGACGTCGGCTCCTGGGACGCGATCTGGCAGATCTCCGAGAAGGACGAGGCGGCCAATGTCGGGCGCGGCGAGGTGATGTTCGAGGGCGCGAGCGCGACCTTCGCGCATTCGGAAAGCCGGCTGGTGGCCTGCGTCGGCACCCGCGAGCTGATCGTGGTGGAGACCGCCGACGCGGTGCTGGTGGCCGACAAGGCGCACGTGCAGGACGTCAAGAAGATCGTCAAGCGCCTGAAGAGCGAGTCGCGCGGCGAGGCGAGCAATCATCGCAAGGTGCATCGCCCGTGGGGCCATTACGATTCGGTTGACATGGGCGAGCGCTTCCAGGTCAAGCGCATCGTCGTCAAGCCCGGCGCGCAGTTGTCCCTGCAGATGCATCATCATCGCGCCGAGCACTGGATCGTGGTGTGCGGCACGGCCCGCATCACGCGCGGCGAGGAAAGCTTCCTGCTGTCCGAGAACGAATCGACCTACATCCCGCTCGGCGTCAAGCACCGGCTCGAGAACCCCGGCAAGATGCCGCTCGAACTGATCGAGGTGCAGTCGGGCTCGTATCTCGGCGAGGACGATATCGTCCGCTTCGACGATACCTACGGCCGCGGCTGATTCACGGGGCGGGCTTCCACCCGCCCCTGCGTTCCCTGGCCGCTCGCGATCGCGCCGTCGAGGCGCGGCGCGGGCGGCACCGCTTCCCTCCTCATCCCTCTCCTCTCGCGATCCGCCGCAGCGCATGACATGCCGGTGCGATCGACATCGGCTTCCTCGTCACTGGATTGCCCGCCGCGTGCGCGGGCTCGCTCGCCAGCAACGCGCATGAGCTCGGCGCATGAAGCCACGAGCAGCGAGAACGCGAACTAGCCGCGCAAAAAAGCCGGCAGCCCGAAGGCTGCCGGCGCATGATTCGGCGCGCGGCGCCGACCCGGCTTCAACCGATCTGGTAGGCGAACTCGCGATGCGCGAATTCGGTGGCGAGCGTGGCCGGATCGGTCAGCTCGCCGTCCATCAGATGGCGGCGCTCGGTGCCGAAGTGGCGCATGTTGCCGCGATCGGCCGGCACCAGCGTGGACAGCGTCGCCAGTGCCGCGGCCGAATGCACGGTGCGCATCGGCAGCAGCGCGGCGGCGGCGTCCGCCTTGGCGCGCGGCGCCGGCACCGAGGCGACGGCGGCCACCGGCTCGGCCCGGACCTCGCGCGGCACATCGACCGCGGCATCGGGCTGGGCCTCGAGCGCCAGTTGGTGATCGACCCAGTCGCGGCCCCAGGCGATCGCATAACGCTCGGCCGCCTCGGGATCGGAGAAGCGCGGGCCGATCAGGCCCGAGCGCTCGACCCGGCGGCCGTCCTGCGCGATCTCGGCCCAGGCGCGATACATCATGTTCTGCACCGGCTGCGCGGTGCCGTAGAGCGTGTAGCCGTGATACGGCTCGGACTGCGGGGCGACGGTGGCGAAGCGCACCGACACCGGCCGCGGATGCTCGCCGTGATCAGCGTGATCGCCCTGCTCGGCGGTCTCGCCGGCAACCGGCGCGGCCGCCGCATCGGCCTCAACCTCGGCCTCGGCCTCGCGCGCGAGCAGGGCCGCGCGCGCCGCGCCGGCCTGCAGCTCCGCTTGCGCGACCTGCTGCGCCAATTGCGCGATGGCGGCCGCCGGCGCCTCGCGCACCGTCTGCCGCATGCCGGCCTCGTCTTCCTCGTCCTGCCATTCGCCCGTCTCGGGCACCGGCAGGCGCCATGATTCGGGGTTCTGCCAGAACACGCCGCGCAGGCGGTCGTTGTTGGCCACCGGCTCGGTGCGCGGCGCCGGCACCACCAGCTCGGGCGGCGGCGGCACATAGGCGAACGCGCGCCCGCTCAATTCAGCGAGCATCGCGACCATCTCGCCGAGCGTGCCGCTCGCGAGCCACTCCTCGAAGCGGCGGCGGCAGGTCGGACCCGAGGGATAGCGGCCGGGCAGCTTCGACCACGGCTCGCCCGTGGTCAGGATCCACAGGATCGCGTTCGCGACCACGCGCGTCTCCGCGCGCGGTCGCCCGCGCCGGTTCAGCCGGATCGGTTCGTCCGCGATCAGCGTCGACACGCGTGTCCATTCTTCATCGCTCAACTCATCGAAGAACATAGATCTCTCCACACGCAGCCAGGCCGGGGCTGCGATCGGGGCAACATGACCGTGTGGCACGCACGATCATGGCCAGGTTGCACATTGGACGATACCGGGGGCGCCGCGCCGATGCATTGCGCACTGAAGCGGTGCTGCAATTCACGACGTCGATGCATGAAACCCCTGTCGCAGTGGGATGCGGGATTTAATGTGCATGAAGCATACCACCATCAGGGTTTATCTCAATATGACAATCTCGTATTGTTACCCGCTGAAACAAGGAATTCTCAAGCTCCGCCTCATCCAATCCGACACTGATTGAAATGCTTATCCATTTTGTTGGAAAGTCACGCCCAGCAAGGGCTTTGACCTTGGTCATATTTGCTTACGATTTGTTGCAGATTGGAGTCAATGATTGAAAAAGGAATGAATTTCCGATTGATATCTCCAATCGGTAAATTCTCCGGAAATTCGATAAAGAATTTTTGATTCGCATTGCCAATCCGCCTGTCGATTTCTACAGGAATACAGGTCTGTCAGGGCATGGAGCGGCGTGGACGCGGTTCGCGAAATGGCGCGCCGTTATTGCCAGCGCATACGCTGGAGGAGATGGAGAGGAGACTATCGGAATCGGCGCAGGCCGCAGCGAATGGGACGGCGCGGACGGCGCGGACGCCACGCGCGAGGCGTGGGTCCGCGCCGGTGCTTCAGAACTTCCAGAGCAGGTTGCCGAGCACCGCGTTGTCGCGCACGCCGCTGCCGTACTGGCCGCTGTAGGTCAGGCCCAGCTTGAGCCGCTGCGTGAGGTTCGCGTCGACGCCCAGCTCGACCACCGCCGCATCGCGCGCGATCGGCACGCCCGACACCTGGAACGCCGAGCCGCCGTTCACGAAGGCGAAGGTCGAGTTCGGCGTGGTCGAGCCGAAGGCATGGCGCCAGCCGGCCATCGCGCGCGCCGAGAAGCCGCCCCGGGACATCACGTCGAACTTGGTGGCCGCGCGCAGGCCGGCGGTCGAGAAGCCGATGCTGTTCGACTCGTTGGCGCTGCGCAGGGCCGCCGCGCCGCCCGTCTCGGTCATGCCGTCGGTGTGCAGGTTCACGTAGGCGAGGTTGACGAAGGGCTCGAGGGCCACCGCGCCGGCCGGCAGCGCGTAGCCGACTTCGCCGAACACCTGCGCGGTCTGCGCGTTGATGCCGCTTTGCGCGTGGTCCGAGAAGCCCGCGAAGCCCGGGTAGCGATCGGTGTCGATGCGATGCCAGGTGTAGGCCGCGCCGCCGCGCAGGCCGAGCGCGCCGAACTGGCCGCCGCCGTAGATCGACAGCGAGTAGCTGTCGGCGCTGGCCGAGGACTGCGTGTCGTTGTCGAAGCTGCTGTGGGTCACGCCGCCGGCCACACCCGCGCGCCAGTGGTCGCCCAGGCCGACGTCGGCACCGGCGATGAAGCCCGTCATGCTGCGCGAGACGCTCGAGGCGTTGTTGTTGCCGTCGAAGCGGCTGCGGCCGCCGAAGGCCTGGCCCCACACCACCGGCTGATACGGCGTGGACTGGCAGCGCTGCTGCGCGGTGGCCGCGCCGGCCGGGCCGGACAGCACCGAGTTCGCGTCGCCGCACAACGAGGCGCCGCCCGCGGCGAGCGCCGAGAGCGGTCCGCTGGAGGCCGCCAGGCCCTGCCGCACGCGATCGGTCACGGCATCGCGCACATAGCGGCTGTCGGTCAGCAGCAGGCTCTTCATGCTCGCGTAGAGCTCGCCGTCGAGCGAGTTGTAGGCCGCCCGCGCGGTGGGCGCATCGGTCGACAGCAGCGTGTCGTAGACCGGGTTGCCGGCGCCGAGCGTGCCGATCGCGGTGGCCACCTCGTGCTGGTTCGGGGTCTGCGCCACGTCGGTGAACGAGGTGCCGTTGGCCACCAGGTCCAGCACCGCGCGATTCGCGTCGTAGCTGAGCTGCGGCTTGAGGAAGGCGAGGTTGCTGGTGACGTTGCTGAAGGTGCCGCTCAGGCCGCCGCTCGCATCCACGATGGTGTAGCTGGTGGACGGCGAGTAGACCCCCGTGTTGGCCAGCACCTGCACCGTGCCGCCGCCGATCTGCGCGGCGCCGGTGGCCTTCACCGAGCCGGCCTGCTGCGGGTTGGCCGCCACCTGCAGCGTCGAGCCCGGCTGGAAGGTGAGGTTGCCGCCCACGTTCAGCGAGCTGCCCGGCTGGCTGGCCGCCGCGGTCGCGCCGTTGCCGACCACCAGGCCGCCGATCGTGCCGGTGCCGGTCACCGTGCCGCCGTTCATCACCGTGACGGTCGACTGCGCCAGCGAGCCGGCCACGTTCAGCGTGCCGGCCGCCACCGTGGTCGGGCCGCTCAGCGTGCTGGCGCCGGTCAGCGTGAGCTGGCCGCTGCCGGCCTGGGTGAGCGAGCCGGTGCCGCTCACCGTGCCGCCGAAGCTGGTGTCGTCGGAGCGGTTGAAGACCAGCGAGCCCGCGTTCGCGACATTGCCGGCCAGGGTGCCCGAGGTGCCGCCGTTGCCGACCTGCAGCGTGCCGCCGGCGATGGTGGTGCCGCCCGCGTAGCTGTTGTCGCCGGTCAGCGTCAGGGTGCCGGTGCCGCTCTTGGTCAGCGAGCCGGCGCCCGTCAGCGCGCCGCCGTAGGTGCCGCCGCCCGCCACGTTCAGGCCGCCGCTGCCGGTGTCGATGGTGCCGCCCGCGGCGCCGTCCAGCGAGCCGAGCGTGAGCGTGGTGCTGCCCAGCAGCAGGCTGCCGCCGTTGACGGTCAGCGCGCCGGTGCCGAGCGCCTGCGCGTTGCCGAGCGCGAGCGAGCCGCCGTTCAGCGTGGTGCCGCCGCTGTAGGTATTGCTGCCCGAGAGCGTGAGCGCCGCGTTGCCGTCCTTGACCAGGCCGCCCGTGCCCGACACGGTGCCGGCCAGCGTCAGGTCCTGGCTGCCGCCGATGCTGGCCGTGTTGCCGAGGTTGACCGCGTTGTTGAGCGTGACCGCCGCCGAGGTGTCGAGCGTGGCCGGGCCGCTGACGGTCAGCGCGCCGCTGCCGAGCGCGCCGTTGCTGCCCACCACCAGGGTGCCGCCGCCGAGCGTGGTGCCGCCGCTGTAGGTGCTGTCGGCGCCCAGCGTCTGGCTGCCGGTGCCGGCCTTGACCAGCCCGCCGGTGCCCGTGATGGTGCCGCCGAAGCTGGTGTTGCCGGCGCCGCCGAGCGTCAGCGTGTTGCCGCCGAGGTTGACCGTCGAGCCCGCCGCGCCGGCGAGGCCGCCGACCGTCTGCGGCGTGTTCGCGCCGCTCAGGTCGAAGCTCGTGCCGGTGTTGGCGAGATTGACGGTGCCGCCGGCCGCGAGCGAGCCGCCCGCGCCGATCGCCAGCGTGCCGGCATTGACCGTGGCGCCGCCCGTGAAGCTGTTGGCGCCCGTCAGGGTGGCGGTGCCCGTGCCTTCCTTGGTGATGCCGCCGGTGCCGGCGATGGTGCCGCCGAAGGTTTCGTTGCCCGAATCGCCGAAGCTCAGGCCGTTGCCGCCGAGGTTGACGGTGGTGCCGGCCACGCCGGTCAGCCCGCCGATGGCCTGGGCGCCGCCCGCGTTGCCGATGTCGAAGGTGGCGCCCGCGTTGGCGAGGTTGACGCCGGTGCCGGCCGCGAGCGACCCGCCCGCGCCAATCGCCAGCGTGCCCGCATCGACCGTGGCGCCGCCCGTGAAGCTGTTGGCGCCCGTCAGCGTGGCCGTGCCGCTGCCGATCTTGACGATGCCGCCCGCGCCGCCGATCGAGCCGCCGAAGGTCTCGTTGCCCGAATCGCCGAAGCTCAGGCTGTTGTTGCCGAGCGTGACGGTCGAGCCGGTCACGCCGGTCAGCCCGCCGATGGTCTGCCCCGCGCTCGAATTGCTGATGTCGAGGCCCGTGCCCGCGTTGGCGAGCAGCACGTTGGTGCCGGCTGCCAGCGACCCGCCCGCGCCCAGCGCCAACGTGCCCGCGTCGACCGTGGCGCCGCCCGTGAAGGTGTTGACGCCCGTCAGCGTGGCCGTGCCCGTTCCCGACTTGATGATGCCGCCGGTGCCGGCGATCGTGCCGCCGAAGGTTTCGTTACCCGAATCACCGAAGCTCAGGCCGTTGCCGCCGAGGTTGACCGTCGAGCCCGCCACGCCGGCGAGGCCGCCGATGCTCTGTGCGCCGCCCGCGTTGCCGATGTCGAAGGTGGTGCCGGCATTGGCGAGGTTGACGCCGGTGCCGGCCGCCAGCGACCCGCCCGCGCCGATCGCCAGCGTGCCGGCATTGACCGTGGCGCCGCCCGTGAAGGTATTGGCGCCCGTCAGCGTGGCCGTGCCGCTGCCTTCCTTGGTGATGCCGCCGGTGCCCGCGATCGTGCCGCCGAATGTTTCGTTGCCCGAATCACCGAAGGACAGGCCGTTGCCGCCGAGGTTGACGGTGCTGCCGGCCACGCCGGTGAGGCCGCCGATCGCCTGCGGCGTGGTCGCGCCGCTGATGTCGAAGCCCGCGCCGGCGTTGGCGAGGTTGAGGCCGGTGCCGGCCGTGAGCGAGCCGCCCGCGCCGATCGCCAGCGTCCCCGCGTTGACGGTCGCGCCGCCCGTGAAGGTGTTCACACCCGTGAGCGTCTCGGTGCCGGTGCCAGCCTTGGTGATGCCGCCGGTGCCGGTGATCGCGCCGCCGAAGGTCTGGTTGCCGGCGTCGCCGAAAGTGAGGCCGTTGCCGCCCAGCGCCACCGTCGAGCCGGCCGCGCCGCTCAGGCCGCCGATGGTCTGCGCCGCGCCCGAGTTGCTGATGTCGAAGCTGGTGCCCGAGTTGGCGAGGTTGATGCCGGTGCCGGCCGCGAGCGAGCCGCCCGCGCCCAGCGCCAGCGTGCCGGCGTTGACGGTCGCGCCGCCCGTGAAGCTGTTGGCGCCGGTCAAGGTGGCGGTGCCCGTGCCCTCCTTGGTGATGCCGCCCGTGCCGGCGATCGTGCCGCCGAAGGTTTCGTTGCCGGCATCGCCGAAGGACAGGCCGTTGCCGCCGAGGTTGACTGTCGAGCCCGCTACGCCGGTGAGGCCGCCGATCGCCTGCGGCGTGGTCGCGCCGCTGATGTCGAAGCCCGTGCCGGCGTTGGCGAGGTTGACGCCGGTGCCGGCCGAGAGCGAACCGCCCGCGCCGATCGCCAGCGTGCCCGCATCGACGGTCGCGCCGCCGGTGAAGGTATTGCTGCCCGTCAGCGTGGCCGTGCCGCTGCCCGACTTGGTGATGCCGCCGGTGCCGGCGATCGTGCCGCCGAAGGTTTCGTTACCCGAATCACCGAAAGTCAGGCCGTTGCCGCCGAGGTTGACCGTGCTGCCGCCCACGCCGGTCAGCCCGCCGATGGTCTGCGGCGTGGTCGCGCCGCTGATGTCGAAGCCCGCGCCCGAATTGGCGAGGTTGATGCCGGTGCCGGCCGCGAGCGACCCGCCCGCGCCGATTGCCAGCGTGCCGGCGTTGACGGTCGCGCCGCCCGTGAAGGTATTGGTGCCCGTCAGCGTTTCGGTGCCGCTGCCGTTCTTGGTGATGCCGGCCGTGCCGGTGATCGCGCCGCCGAAGCTCTGGTTGCTGCCGTCGCCGAAAGTGAGGCCGTTGCCGCCCAGCGCCACCGTGGTGCCCGCCACGCCGGACAAGGCGCCGATGGTCTGGGCCGCGCCCGCGCCGCTCAGGTCGAGTGCCGCGCCCGTGCCCGTCAGCGCCACGCCGCCGGTCGCGGCCAGCGAGCCGCCCGCGCCGATCGCCAGCGTCCCGGCGCCGATGGTGGTGCCGCCCGTGTAGGTGTTGGCGCCCGTCAGCGTCTGGGTGCCGGTGCCCTGCTTGACCAGCCCGCCCGTGCCGCCGATCGCGCCGCCGAAGCTGGCGTTGCCGGCATCGCCGAGCGTCAGCGTGTTGGCGCCCAGATTGACGCTGGCGCCGCCCACGCCCGACAGTTCGCCGATCGTCTGCGGCGTGGTCGCGCCGCTGATGTCGAAGCCCGTGCCGGCATTGGCCAGGTTGATGCCGGTGCCGGCCGCGAGCGACCCGCCCGCGCCGATCGCCAGCGTGCCGGCATTGACCGTCGCGCCGCCCGTGAAGGTGTTGGTGCCCGTCAGCGTTTCGGTGCCGCTGCCCTCCTTGGTGATGCCGGCCGTGCCGGTGATCGCGCCGCCGAAGCTCTGGTTGCTGCCGTCGCCGAAGGTGAGGCCGTTGCCGCCCAGCGCCACCGTGGTGCCCGCCACGCCGGACAGCGCGCCGATGGTCTGGGCCGCGCCCGCGCCGCTGATGTCGAAGCTCGCGCCCGTGCCGCCCAGGTTCACCGCGCCGCCGGCCGCCAGCGACCCGCCCGCGCCCAGCGCCAGCGTGCCGGCGTTGATGGTGGTGCCGCCCGTGTAGGTCTGCGCGCCCGTGAGCGTCTCGGTGCCGGTGCCGGCCTTGGTGATGCCGCCCGTGCCCGCGATGGTGCCGCCGAAGGTTTCGTTGCCCGCGTCGCCGAAGCTCAGCCCGTTCGCGCCGAGATTGACGTTCGAGCCCGCCGCGCCGGCCAGCCCGCCGATGGTCTGCGCCGCGCTCGAACCCGAGATGTCGAGCGAGGTGCCGGCATTGGCGAGGTTGACCACGCCCGTCGAGGACAGGCTGCCGGTGCCCGACAGCGCGATTCCGCCGGCATTGATGGTGGTGCCGCCGGTGTAGGTGCTGTTGCCCGTCAGCGTTTCGATGCCGCTGCCGTTCTTGGTGATGCCGGCCGTGCCGGTGATCGCGCCGCCGAAGGTCTGGTCGGTGCCGTCGCCGAACGTCAGGCCGTTGCCGCCCAGCGCCACCGTGGTGCCGCCCACGCCGGACAAGGCACCGATGGTCTGCGCCGCGCCCGCGCCGCTGATGTCGAAGCTCGCGCCCGCACTGCCGAGATTGACGCTGCCGCCGGCCGCCAGCGACCCGCCCGCGCCCAGCGCCAAGGTGCCGCCGTTGATGGTGGTGCCGCCCGTATAGGTCTGCGCGCCCGTCAGCGTTTCCGTGCCGGTGCCCGTCTTGGTCACGCCGCCGGTGCCGCCTATCGTGCCGCCGAAAGTGTGATTGCCCGCGTCGCCGAGCGTCAGGCCGTTCGCGCCGAGGTTCACGCTGGAGCCCGCCGCGCCAGCCAGCCCGCCGATCGCCTGCGGCGTGCTCGCCCCGCTCAGGTCGAGCGAGGTACCCGCGTTCGCCAGGTTCACCGTGCCCTGGTTCGACAGGCTGCCGCCCGCGCCGATCGCGATGGTGCCCGCGTTGATGGTGGTGCCGCCGGTGTAGGTGTTGGCGCCCGTCAGCGTCTCGGTGCCCGAGCCCTGCTTGACGATGCCGCCCGTGCCGCCGATCGCGCCGCCGAAGCTCTGGTTGGTCGCGTCGCCGAAGCTCAGCGTATTGCCGCCCAGCGAGACGGTGGTGCCGGCCACGCCCGACAGCGCGCCGATGGTCTGGTTCGCACCCGCTGCGCTGATGTCGAAACCCGCGCCGGCGGTGCCGAGGTTGACGCTGCCGCCGGCCGCCAGCGAGCCGCCCGCGCCCAGCGCCAGCGTGCCGCCGTTGATGGTGGTACCGCCCGTGTAGGTGTTGGCGCCCGTCAGCGTTTCGGTGCCGCTGCCCTGCTTGACCAGGCCGCCGGTGCCGCCGATGGTGCCGCCGAAGCTCTGGTTGGTGCCGTCGCCCATGGTCAGCGTGTTCGCGCCGAGCGAGACGGTGGTGCCGGCCGCGCCGGCCAGCGCGCCGATGGTCTGGTTCGCGCCCGAGGCGCTGATGTCGAAGCCCGCGCCCGCGCCGGCCAGGTTGACCGCGCCGGTGGCCGCCAGCGAGCCGCCCGCGCCCAGCGCCAGGGTGCCGCTGTTGATGGTGGTGCCGCCCGTGTAGGTATTGGCGCCCGTCAGCGTGGTGGTGGCCGCGCCGTTCTTGACCAGCCCGCCCGCGCCCGAGATCGCGCCGCTGACCGTCATCGCGTTGCTGCCGCCCAGCGCCAGCGAGGCGCCGGCATTGACGGCCACCTGGTTGGCGACGGTGACGGCCTGGCTGCTGTCGAGCGTGGCGTTGCCGCCCACCGTCAGCGTGCCGGTGCCGAGCGCCTGGTTGTTGCCCATCACGATGGTGCCGGCGTTGAGATTGGTGCCGCCCGTGTAGGTGTTGTTGCCCGACAGGGTCAGCGTGCCGCTGCCCGACTGGGTGACCGGCCCGGCGCCCGAGACGGTGCCCGACAGGTTCAGGCTGGAGCTGCCCGACACGCCCAGCCCGGCGCCGCTGGTGCCGATGTTGTTGGACAGCGTGAGGCCCGGCGTGGCCGACTGGATCGCGCCGCCGTTGGCGTTGATGGTGCCGGTGCCGAGCGAGGCGGCATTGTTGACCACCGCGGTGGCGCCGTTGCCGAGCGTGGCATCGACCGCGCCCGATGCGCCCGACAGCGTCCAGGTGCCGCTCTGCACGTCGAGGTGGTTGAAGTTGACGTAGTTGCCGTTGTTGACGGTGCCGGTGGCCGAGGTGCCCTGCTGCAGGGTCAGCGTGTTGTTGCCGCCCGCGCCGCCGTCGACGGTGCCGGTGGCCGCGAAGCCGATGGTGACCGAGCCGATGCCGAGATTGACCGCCAGGCCGGTGCCGCCCGAGCTGTTGACCGAGGAATCGGTGGTGGCGATGAACTGGTTGGTGCTGTTGGCGCCCATCGAGACGCTGCCGTTCACCGTGCCCGAATTGGTGAAGGTATTGCCGCCGGCCGAACTGCCGAGCGCCACGCGCCCGGTGATGGTGCCGGAATTGTTGATGTTGACCTGGCCGCCGCCGTAGGCGGCGATCACGCCCGCATCGGGGCCGAGCAGGGTGGCACCGATGATGCCGCTGGTCGACATGGTGCCGGTATTGGTGATGTTGGTGGTGCCGCCCGCGCCGTTCTGCACCGCCAGCGCCATGCCGGTCAGGCCGATCGACAGACCGGTGGTACCGGCCATGGTGCCGTTGTTGGTGACCGTCTGGGTGCTGGCCGAGGCATTGCCCATCACCACGCCCGAGGACAGCACGCCCAGCCCGGTGCCGAGCAGGGTCGGGTCGATGCGGCCGTTGTTGGTCAGCGTGTCGTTGCTGCCGGTCAGGGTCATGGCATTGCCGCCGACGCCGAGCAGCACGCCGACGCTACCGCCCGGATTGACGGTGACATTGAGGTTGTTGCCGCCATTGGCATAACTGGGCGCCAGCGGATTGGCGGCGCCTGAACAACTGACATTGGAGCCGGCCGCGGTACACGCCGCCTCGGCCGGAATGATTCCGGCCCCGACCAATGCAAGGAATACGCCCATGGCGGGCAGGAGTTTCGGCAATTCGCCGTCTTTCGAATCGCGGGCGCGGACCATCTGTCAATTCTCCTTAACACGGTTTCATACGATGTAAATCTGTTAAGCAAGGCCAATCGATGGCGGCAATCGGCAACCGATCCGGAACGCGCGTGCAAAACCGGGCTCCGGGGCGAAAAACGCGGGACGAGCGAAGCCCCGCCGCGTTTATGCGCAGCGCCAAGCACCTGAAACAACTGGGAAAATTCAGTACATCAACGCAACGTCGCAGCGGATCAGCTCGGCATGGCCGTATTCCCCCTCAGGAATAAAACGTGCGTCTCGGTCGATCGGGTTAATTCTTTTGCATGACAAAAAAAGGCTACAACAAAGCACGGCAAATTGACAATTACCATCGGAACGAATTTTACGAATTCGACAGGAAAAACGATTGCGCGACCTCCGCGAGCCGAATAATAGGCACCTCAAATTTTTCAATTGAAACAATCGGGGAATGAGACAAATCGAGACTCGATTGAATTAAGCCGTGCCTTGTTCAATTGTGCGGATACAGCAATTACGCGGCGTCAAGGCAATGGATAGGCGCGTGGCTTGTCCGTCGCAGTGCAGCGAAGAGCGGAATGCGCTCGCGCGAGGGGCAATGAACACACCCGGCCCCGGCACGGCGTTGTCGTGCCCTTGCAACGGATGCACGCGCTGGATGGGCATGTCGATGCGATCGCTGTGTCGCGACAGGGCGACTGTCGGTGATGCGCAACAGAGAGCCGATCGAAGTGGATCGGGGGCGACCGATGCGCGTGCCGCATTCCATCCGGGCAAGCGTGGGCGGCACGCGGCGCATGCCAGCCGTCGAAGAAGAGCGGGCCGTCGCAGCGGACAGCCCCGCCCCGCGCTCAGCGCCGCGTGACGGGCAGCGCGGCGGCGCGCGCCAGCAGCAGTTCGCGCTCGCGCGCATTGCGCGTCAGGTCCGCTGCGCGCAGCCATTCGGCACGCGCCTCGTCGTGACGTTCGAGCCGTGCCAGCAGGTCGGCACGCACGCCCGGCAGCCAGGGATAACGCGCCAGCGCGGGATCCCCGGCCAGCGCATCGACCAGCGCCAGCCCGGCCGCCGGACCCGCGGCCATGCCGACCGCCACCGCGCGATTGAGCGCGACGACCGGCGAGGGCGTGACCTCGGCCAATGCGTCGTAGAGCGCGACGATACGAGACCAGTCTGTATCCTCAGCCGTCCGCGCCTGCGCGTGACAGGCGGCCAGCGCGGCCTGCAGCGCATAGGGACGGCGCGCGCCGCCCAACGCGCGCGCGCGCTCGAGCGCGGCCAGCCCGCGCCGGATCAGCAGCCGGTCCCAGCGGCCGCGGTCCTGGTCGAGCAGCAGCACCGGGCGGCCAGCCGCATCGATGCGTGCATGCATGCGCGAGGCCTGCAGTTCCATCAACGCCACCAGCCCATGGACCTCGCTGTCGTCCGGCGTCAGTTCGGCCAGCACGCGGCCCACGCGCAGCGCCTCGTCGGTGAGGGCCGGGCGGGTCCAGTCGTCGCCGGCGGTGGCCGAATAACCTTCGTTGAAGATCAGGTAGATCACCTCCAGCACCGAGCCGAGCCGCGCCGCGCGCTCGTCGTCGCGCGGCACCTCGAACGGCACCCGAGCGGAGGCGAGCGTGCGCTTGGCGCGCACGATCCGCTGCGCGATGGTCGGCTCGGGCGTCAGGAAGGCGCGCGCGATCTCGTCGGTCGACAGGCCGCCGAGCAGCTTCAGCGTCAGCGCGACCCGCGCGTCCCTCGACAGCACCGGGTGGCAGGCGATGAACACCAGCCGCAGCAGGTCGTCGCCGATATCGTCCTCGCGCGCGGCTTCCAGCGCGTCGGCCACGTCGGGCGCGACCCAGCTGCCGAGCGCGTCGAGTTCATGGCCGAGCTGCTCCTGCTTGCGCGTGTGGCGCGTGTCCTGGCGCAGCCGGTCGAGCGCGCGGCGCTTGGCGGCCGTCATCAGCCAGGCGGCCGGATTGTCGGGCACGCCCTCGCGCGGCCAGTGCTCGAGCGCGGCCACCAGCGAGTCCTGCGCGACCTCCTCGGCCGCGCCGACATCGCGCAGCATGCGCGTCAGGTAGGCGACGATCCTGGCCGATTCGATCCGCCACACGGCTTCGATCGCGCGCGAGGCCGCGGCGCCCGTCACGCCGCGGCTCCGCTCGCGCGGGCCGGCGGCCGGTTGTCGATGCGCTGCTGCATGGCTGTCTCCTCGGGGCATCGGCCAAGCGCGGCCGTGCCCGGTATGCACTCCGAATGAATGCGCCGTTGGTTCTTGCAATCGACGCCGGCATGCGCAGGATGCGTCGTGCTCGTCTCGCGCCCGGCCCGGCGCGCCGGCCGCCTGGATACCTACCCGGAGGCCGGCCGTGTCGCGCCGCGACCGGGCCCTTGCCTCAGGCGCGTGCCTTGCGATCGAAGTAGCCGCCCGGCTCGAAGTCCTCGGGCTCGAACAACTGCCGCACCTCGATCGTGCCGTCGTCCTCGCCGAACGGCGAGGGAAAGCGCCGCGACCATTCGAGCGCCTCCTCGCGCGAGCGCACCTGGATCATCGTGTAGCCGGCGATCAGCTCCTTGGTCTCGGCGAACGGCCCGTCCAACACGGTGCGCCGCCCACCCGCATGCTCGACGCGCCAGCCTTCGTCGCTGGGCCGCAACCCGGCCGCGTCGAGCAGCACGCCCGCCTTCGCGAGCTCAACGTGAAAGACCTCCATCGCCTCCATCAGCGCCTGGCCGGGCCGCATGCCGGCCTCGCTCGCGCGGGTCGCCCGCACCATGATCATGAATCGCATCGCTTCGTCCTCCGTTGGTCGTGGATCGGTGCCGCGCCGTCTGGCGGGCTCCTGTCGCTACGACGCACGAGCCGACACGATTTCGACATCGCCTCGGGAAAACCACGAGCGTGCCACTGCCGCTACAGGAAACAGGGGCCGAGCTCGCGAACCTCCACCGTGCACCATTCGGCCGCCGGACAGGTCTTGGCGATCGCCACCGCCTCGCCCTCGGTAGCCACGTCGAGCAGGAAGAAGCCGCCGATCATTTCCTTGGCCTCGGCGAACGGCCCGTCGACCACCCGCGCCTCGCCGTTACGGACCTGCACGCGCGTGCCCTTGTCCTCCGACACCAGCGATTCGGCCGCGCGCAGCACGCCGCGCGATTCCAGTTCGCCGGCGAAGCGCAGCATCCGCTCGTACAGCGCGCGGCCCTCCTCCTGCGTGCGCTGCGCGCGCTGGCCGACGGGTTCGGCAATCAGAAGCATAAAAGCCATGATCTTCTCCGGTGATCGAACGGTGGACCAAGCAGCGCGGCAATGCGAATGAGCGCGGCGCCGGGCCCGAGCCGCCTATTCTGGGCGCGCGCCCGGCGAGCGTCCATCAGGGCCGGCCCACTCGCGAGCGATGCGCCTGGCCGCCGC